>JAITNR010000118.1 GCA_031290375.1 Prevotellaceae bacterium
TGGCTTAATTTCCGCGTGCCGGGAAGTTTCATTCCTTTGGTCAAAAATCCTCGCTGAATAGCGTTAATCATCTGTGTTACAATTTGTAAATAAATAGCTGTTTCAGACTGTCGGTCAATCTGAATAAAACTTTTAAAAGGAATAAAAACCGGACTATTCATAATGTTAAAACCGATGTAGGTTAATCGTCCCGCAAGGTAATACTTTTCTGCAAAAACTAAAATTATTCTTTATTTTTTAGCAAATTATGTGATGAAAAATAAACAAGTTATAACAGATGAAAAAAATCCCGTAGGGATTATCGCTCGGTAGAATGATAAATACCACGCCAACTCGGCAGTTTTTGCGGTTGCCCAAAAAATCAACCACCCCGCCCATTGCAGGGCTCATTCCCCTCTTTTGGAGGGGGTAGGGGGAGGTTGATTTGCTCCCCAAATAATTTCGAACATGATTTTGTATTTAAAAAAACGTAGGGGCAAGGCGTGCCTTGCCCAAAAAGTAGTATCTTTGTGTTGCATTCGAATAAATATGGCAATAAACAAACTCATTCTCGGCGACAATCTCGAAATTCTCAAAACCATTGAAGATGAAACAGTGGATTTAATCTATCTCGATCCGCCGTTTTTCTCTAACCGCAATTACGAGGTGATTTGGGGCGATGAAGGCGAAGTGCGCTCCTTTCAAGACCGCTGGAGCGGTGGCATGGAACATTATATCTCGTGGCTTTACGAGCGCGTCGAACAAATGTATCGTATCCTGAAACCCACTGGCAGTATCTTTTTGCATTGCGACTGGCACGCGCAAGCATATATTCAGGTGGGGATATTAGATAAACTGTTTGACAACAATAATTTAAGAAACATAATTATTTGGAAAAGAGCCGATACTGTGAAAAATAATTTTGGACAGGGAAAACAATCATTGGACTATAATACCGATACCATTTTTTATTATTCAAAAACTAATCAATACACTTTTATTCAACCATTTACTGAATATGAAGAAAAATATTTAGAACAATTTTATAAATACACAGAACCTAACGGAAAAAAATATAGGTTGATAAGTATGATTGGTCCAGGCGGTGCTGCAAAGGGAAACCCGCATTATGAATTTTTAGGGGTAACAAAATATTGGCGTTATTCAAAAGAAAAAATGCAGGAATTATACGAAAAAGGTTTAATTGTTCAAACAAAACAAGGAAATGTACCTCAAAGAAAACAATATTTAGAGGACGGAAAGGGTGTTGCTGTTCAAACTTTATGGGACGATGTATCTGCTTTGTCGGCTTCTTCAAAAGAGTCAATCGGCTATCCTACCCAAAAGCCCGAAGCCTTATTGCAAAGAATTATCGAAATGGCAAGCAACGAGGGCGACACAGTCTTAGACCCTTTTGTGGGCGGCGGCACAACCGTTGCAATGGCGGAGAAATTAAACCGCAAATGGATAGGCATCGACCAGTCGGTGCAGGCAGTAAAAGTTACGGAAATGCGGCTTGACAAGCAAAGAGACTTGTTTAGCGAGTTCAACTGCACAAATACGATTATGATACTTTGAGCTACAAAATCGCCTTTGAGTTTGAAAGTTGGATAGTGCAACAATTTGGCGGCGTAAGAAACACCTAACAGCACGGCGATTTGGGTTTGGACGGCAAAATGCCCGACAATACGCTCATTCAGGTAAAACGCTCGGACAACATAGGGCGCAATGTGATAGATAATTTCTTTGCCGCCGTGCAGCGCAATGACCAAAAACTATTCGACAAAAACATAGCAGAAAACAAGCCGGTCGGCTACATCATTGCCTTTTCTTTCGGGCGCGGTGCGGTGGAAGAAGTCGCTCGCCTGCATAACAAGGAAAATATTATCATTGAATTGGTTAGAGTAGATAAAATCGTTCCGATAGCAAAGAAACCAACTATTTCGGTAGAAATCAGCGACCTTTCCACCGTAGAGACGTTGCATGCAACGTCTCTGCAACCCCCTGTTAATGCGGAATCTCCTGAAAATACGGAGGGATTGCGGGTCAAGCCCGCAATGACGGCGCAAAGCAAAGGGAGCAGCAAGGAGCATAGCAAGGGGATTATACTACACTTGGTCATAAATTTAGTTTCTATATCAACATATTTATCTTACAATCAATAATTTACATGAATAATTTTTCTCATTCAAAAGCCAAGTTCAGTATAATCCCCTTGTCAAGCAGAGAAATACAATTCGTTGCGACCGGACAAAGCGAAGCAGGTATAGAATTTTACAGTTGGGATTTCAACTATTCCCCTCCATTGGAGGGGGCAGGGGGGGGGTCAAGCCCTCTGTTATGATAGATAAAGACGGCAGGCAAACCGCCAAATTCAAAGCAGGGCTTGCATAACATTGCCGTTAAAGTGGTGGACAACGATGGCTTGGAAAGCACGGAAGTAATCAAACTGAAAGTGAACGGTACGGTGGAAAAGTTATAAAGGGCGGCACGAGGCAAAGCCTGCGCGCTAACGGGGAATCGGGACACAGCCTAATAAAGCATTCCATATTCGGTGAGGTGTTCCTCTTTTATCTGCAATTCGGTCATTCAAATAATCCTCCAGACCTTCTGCATATTCTGTATCCCATCTTGAGAGACTTGCATCATGATAATTTGAATAAAATCTTTCATTGATGATTCGGCTACCTGTATTTAATTCCGTAACCGTAACGTTGTAGTAATAGATGTATTCTTCTGAACCACTTGTCCAGCGTCCTCGCAAAGATTTTCCGACACTACTCACCACTACAATATATCCAACCTCTTCAGGAGATTTTGCCGCCATCCCGAACGGAATAAACAAATCCGTCCAAGTGTCCGTATCTTCGATATAGGTGTACATTTTTTTTCCGTTCATCTGTCCCTGATATGCTGAAGAACGCATTTCTTTACTCATATTTATTGCGGTGAAAGTCTGATACACTCCATAAACAACAAAATATCCGATACAAACAACACAAATAATTTTTATAACGGGCTCACTGAATGTTATATCAGGCTCATCGGAAGCAGATTTGTATAAATAACAGAAAACGGTTATTCCGGCAAGCGTTACCACATAATAAAACCTGAACTGCATACCCAGTATAAAATGTCCGACCACAGAGTACAAAAGGCAAATCAGCAGATAGCTGCCTAAAATACTTATTGTTTTCATTTCATAAATGATTTATATTTCGTTGCTATTCTTGCGTCTTTACTCATTGTTTTTTTCGTTCCCATAAATTCAATCATTCTTTCTAATTGGTGTTGAAGAACTCTTATTCGTCCGGTGCGGTTTCCCATTTGGATTTGACAAGGTCGTAATACATTTCTCGACCATCGGCAACAAACTTGATTCTCTTTGTCTCAAAAAAATTCGGCGTATTGAAATTCATTACGTGAATCTTTGTCTTGTCAGTATAGGTGGCTTGCATGACGCCTTTGTCATCCTCTACGATATTGACAGGGTTGGCTATCAGTTGGGCTCCTACAATACTTTGTGTTTCGGAAACAAGATACACGCTAACCTCTTTGAGTTCCTTCCCTTCGGCTACCTTGAAGACGATGGAATCGGGAACATAGACATTCAAGATTTCGAACGTTCCGTTGTTTTGATTTCCGTCGCTTTGAGCGTTTGCCTTTCCGCCGCATCCTGCCATCGTTATACCGATGCACACTATAGCAGCCCCTACGATTACTACGCTTTTTAACGCACTTTTTCTGTTTTTTGAATCTACCTTTTTCATTTTTCTTTTCTTTTTTATGCCTCTTGCGGAGCGGTTATTATTTTTGTTTTAATTTTGTTTTGAATGGGCTAAACCCTATTCAATCATTAATCTTTATATTTTTCTATAGTTACCTGCCGCGACTACCGGATGTCGTCGTATGCCTCCCTGTCAAAACTTTCCCCTTGCTCAAAATGAGCGGGAGTTAATTTACCGATTAATTCTTTAGCTGACATAATTGACTATATATTAAATTAATAACTAATGTTTCGCACATAAATAATCCGCAAAAAAGAGCGTTTTATAAATAAAAAAGTAGCGTATTTAGCTTGTTATATCATTAAAAATGAGTAGCTTAGTAGATGATTCCAAATCTAATAAACATGCTCAGGACAAAGTTACGAAAAAGATTGAAGAAATAAAAACAGATTATACCCCAATGGGGTAAGTTGTGAGAATATTTTAAGAGCTTCAGCGCGCTGAAGCTAAGGGAATGCTTTTCGGAGTTCAAAAAGATGAAAGAACGCGGATATGGCTTTCAAAGGGTTCTCTCCATTTTGGCATCTATGGTGTCCTGTGTAAAAAACTCGCCTAATCTCTCCTCAGCAGCAGTCTTTTTTCTGAGTCGCAATTATCAAACTTTCTGCGATGACCGCCTGATGAACCTCGTCTTCGTAATCGTTCTTTTTTTCGGGACGGATTCCCAAGCGTTTCATCAAAATCAAATCTTTTTCCGATTGCGGATTGGGCGTGGTCAGCAGTTTTTCTCCATAAAAAATGGAATTTGCACCCGCAAAAAATGCCATCGCCTGCATTTCTTCACTCATGTTTTCCCTGCCTGCCGAAAGACGCACATGAGATTCAGGCATTAAAATACGCGCAACGGCAACCGTGCGAATAAATTCAAACGGGTCTAAATCTTCTATTTTTTCCAGCGGAGTGCCTTTAACTTTTACCAGCATATTAATCGGAACGCTTTCGGGGTGTTCAGGAAGATTCGCTAACTGAATAAGCAGATTGATACGGTCTTTCTGCGTTTCGCCCATGCCTAAAATTCCGCCGCAACAAACTTTGATTCCCGCGTAGCGGACTTTGGAAATTGTCTGTAAACGGTCTTCATACGTGCGCGTGGTAATGATTTGTCCATAAAATTCCGGCGAAGTATCCAAATTGTGATTGTAGTAATCCAAACCCGCTTCGGCTAACTGCTCAGCTTGTTCTTCGTCCAAACGACCCAGCGTCATGCAGGTTTCCATACCTAAAGATTTCACGCTACGCACCATTTCAAGCACATAAGGCATATCTTTTTTTAGAGGATTCCGCCACGCCGCACCCATGCAGAAGCGTGTCGAACCGATTTCTTTTGCTCTTTTCGCCGCATCTAAAACGCTCTGAACCGCCACTAATTTCTCTTTTTCAATATCTGTTTGATAATGTGCCGATTGCGGACAATATTTGCAGTCTTCGGGACAAGCTCCCGTTTTGATGGACAGCAAAGTAGATATTTGAATTTTGTTTGGATTAAAATGTTCTCTATGAATGCCTTGCGCCTGAAACAGCAGGTCGTTAAACGGCTGGTTGAAAATCTTTTCCACCTCTTTGTAAGTCCAATTGTGTCTTGTATTTGTTCCCATAGGTGATAAATCTCTGATTTGTTATAAGTTAAAAAACATTTTTAAATGTTGCACCAATTTCCAGCCATCGTCCGGGCATCGGGACTAAGTTGGTTTCGATATATTTTGCATTGGTTATATTATTGATTTGCATAAAGATACTGAAATTTTTCAGTTGATAATTCAAACGGTCGTCCAACAGGTTGTAGTTGGACAAGGTTGCGCGGTCGTTGTACCTCCAAACGATTTGGTTCGTAAAATTTTTAACTATTTTGTGTTCCAATTTTACCACTAATTGATGGCGCAGATTGTCGAAAGCGTATTTTGAAAAACCTTTGGTTTTCTTTAACTCATTGTCAATGTAGGTGTAACCAACGCTGTATGATTTGATGAAAGACACAAAAAAACGATGAGTAAAATCCATTTCCACGCCGCCGGTATTCACGTGAGCAATGTTTTCAGGCTTCCATTTGTCCGCTTCGTTTTGCTTCGTCCAGTCAATCAGGTTTTTAGATTCTCGATGGAAGAGACTGACCGTCGCCAGAATATTTTTATTGTTGAAACGGTAGCCGAGTTCGTAAGACCACGCATTTTCAGGTTTCAAATCAGGGTTTCCCTCGTTGTTTGGACCTGAATAGTAGATGTCCGTGTAAGTCGGAACGCGGTAAGTCTTCCCGACATTTGCAAAGATTTTGTTATTTTCGTTCAGGCGGTAGCCGATGTCGATTCCGGGATACCAGAAACTTCCAAAGTCTTCATAATCAGCAAAATTGACTCCGGGCGTGATGTCCAATTTATCGTCCAGCAAAGTCAAATGATGGTCAAGAAAAATAGATGTAATAAATTGATTATGAGCTCCTAAATTATTTGAGGCCAAAAATTCCTTACGCACTTCCACACCTGCGCCCGTAACTCCTAACTTCCACTTGTAATTTGAATTAACATTGATTCCGACATTGTTCCCAATGTGCATGTTTCGATACGCTGCGGGATTGGAACGGACATTCAGATACATGTCCTGAGACCTGCGCCAGTAGGCATCGGCATTCAAACGGAAATTTCCGAATTTTTGAACTGTTCCGAAGCTCAACAGCGAAGTCTGCGTTTCTTCGTATTCTTGGGCTGAGGCAGTTGAGTAAAATCCATTTGCCCCGAATTTCTTTTCCACAACCCCTCCTTGCAAATGCAAATCTCCGTTTTTGAGTTTGTAACTGTTTTGATACCAGACATTTTTGTTGCTGTAATCAGTGTTGTAGCGGTAGCCGTCGGAATGGGAAGTCTCCGCCTGCACAAACTGCGAAAATTTCTTGCCGGCAAGATTGATTCCCGCACCGAGTGAATACGTTCCAAATTCGCCTCCCAACGCAGAAACAACAACATCGTCCACATCCAACGGCTTAGTAATGATGTTGATAACGCCCGCATACGCATTCTGTCCGAAACGGCGCGCCGCAGGTCCTTTGATGATTTCAATCCGCTCAACGGAAGCCATAGAAAACGGCAGATTCATCATGTTATGCCCTGTTTGCGAGTCGCTTAAACGGATTCCGTTAATCAAAACCAACACCTGCTCATTCGAACTTCCACGAATGCTAATATCTGCCTGCACGCCGTGAACGCCGCGCTGGCGAATGTCTACGCCCGATGAGTAAGAAAGCAGTTCAGCAATGCTTGTGGACGGCGATTGTTCAATCTGTTGTTTGGTAATGATTTGCACATTTGCCGAAGTCTGCGAAAAAGGCAACGAAATGGTATTTCCGTCGATTATTATATTTTCAAGTTCTTTGTCATTAGCATTTTCCTGCGCAAAAAGCGGAAAAACAGAAAATAAACAAGCCGCAATGAAGAAAATTTGATTTTTTCTATGAATCATTTTTAATTTTTGCAGCAAAAGTATTACCCTGCAGGACGATTAACCTATACCGGTTTTGATATTATGGATAGTCCGGTTTTTATTGATTTGAATTTTTTGATTTATTTGTTCTATTGTAATCTCTTTGTGGATTTCTGTAAAAGTTATTGATGACAAATAGGGTAATCACTGCCAAAACAGCACATCCAATCATTACATAAGATGTTGAATGTAATATATTTCCAATGCCTGCCAAGGGCATCACGATGCCTCCGATGAGAAAAGTGCTTGCGCCGAGAACAGCTGATGCCGTGCCTTTGTATTTCTTTTCCAAATCAAGCGCCAGATTGGTCGAAACAGGAAAAATCGCTCCGGTACAAAGCAAAGTCAGGAAAAGTGTGAGGCACAAAACGACAATCGGCAAGTCCAACAAGAGCGAAATACCGGTAAACAAGCTGAAAACGAGCATCCCCGCAACGGCATAATTCAAAACTCTTTTCAAACGCGCCGACAGCAGGTTTCCGATCATCAGCGATACAGCGTTCACGGCAAAAATAATGCTGTACGCAATGGGCGACACGCCGTAATGTTCCTGAAAAATAAAAGGCGAAGAGGCAATATAGGCAAACATGACTGCCGTAGAAAACGATAAAAGGGCAATATAGAGCATCAGCGGTCGATTGCCGAAAACGGGAATAAACAACTTAAATGACACATAAACAGAACCTTTTGCACGTTTATCGGCAGGTAGCGATTCTTTCAGGTAAAAGCTGAGGCACAGAGTCAGCAAGCCCAACAATCCGAGGAAGAGAAAAATACCTTTCCAGTCGGTAAACAGCAGCAGCACTCCTCCGGCAACAGGCGCTGCGATGGGCGCAATTCCCTGAACCGCTGCCATAAGTGCAAAGAAATTGAGCAATTCTTTACCCGAAAACCAATCACTTGCTATAGAACGGGCAATGACGATACTGCCCGCTGCGCCCAGTCCCTGCAACAGTCGGCATCCTATCAAAATATAGATGTTCGGCGACAAAAGGCAACCCACTGTTGCCAATAGATAAAGAAAAAATGATGCGAAAAGCGGTCGTCGACGCCCCAATTTATCGCTGATGGAGCCAAAAAACAGCTGTCCGACAGCGATACCCAACATACTTGTCGTGATGGTAAGTTGCACCATAGAGGTGGAAGTGCTAAAGTAATCGGTCAGCGCAGGTAAAGCAGGCAGATACATATCTGTAATCAAAGGCGCGAAAGCCGTCATTGCCGACAATGTAACGAGCAAATA
>JAITNR010000128.1 GCA_031290375.1 Prevotellaceae bacterium
ATAAATTGGCTCGCGGTGGCAATAGCTACACTCGCTTACTTTCTCTTTTGCGGATTGTGGTATTCGCCGATAGCATTCAGGAAATATTGGGACGAAGCAATCGGTTTTGTTCGCCCTGACAAATGGAAATCAACAGCCATTTATTTTGTTGTACCTATTATAGGATGTCTGTTGGCAAGTATAGCCGTTGCCATTTTATCAAAAGCGCTGCAAATTTCTTCATTGGCAGAAGCTATTACATTCGGAGTTGTTATCGGTATCGGATTTTCGACAGCCGTATCATTCGTGAATGCCGTAACGCCAAAAATGCCTAAACCTCTTTTGTATGGTTTGGTAACAGGTGTTGGTCACCTGATAGGAATAATAATTGTCAGCGTGATAATTTATGAAATGCCCTGAAAAGGGAATTAAAGTCGATGCTTTGAGAATTGAAATCGAAATATAAACCGTCCGCGCAATGACCATTAAAAACAAAAAAATATGTTTATAAGTCAATTTACGCTTGAAAGCGACAAAACAAACGAGCAGACGCTCAAAGCGATTATGAAGAAAAAGATGTCCGAAACGATGAACGCGGCGGGTTTGTTGTCCTTTGAGTGCTGGGTCAATGAAACTCAGGAGAAAATTGCATATTCTCACGTTATAAAGTGGGAGAGCAAGGAACACTTTCAGATATGTGTGCGTGAAAGTCATGCCAAAGGCGGCGGTGTAAAAAAGCCGGAGTTGCCAATCACCAAAACAGTCCGACAGTATGAATGGGTCGATATAGACTTACTGTAACAATCGGAGGCTATAATTATAGGGTTCGGAAAGTCATAATTATGGCAAACGAGATGGAAAAGGGTATCTTTGTTGAAAATTAAACATAAATCGTCCCCTATCTAAAGGGACACAAAAAAAGGAGATTAAGAATTTGATGAGAATGATATGCAAATATTAAAATAATATGTATGGCAACAACAATTGATTTCATTGAATACGTCTGCGACCAAGTAGAAGGAACAGGCGAAGTACGCAGTAAAAAAATGTTTGGCGAATATATGGTTTACATTGACGACAAACCGATACTGCTGGTTTGCGACAATACGGTGTTTATCAAAATACTGCCTTGCCTTGATACGCTGATGGCAGAAGCTGAAAAAGGTGTTCCATACAGTGGAGCTAAAGAACATTATGTATTGGATATTGACAGTAAAAGACTTGTTCGGGATGTTGTAGCAACGCTTCTGCCTGTTATACCACTACCGAAGCCGAGAAAAAAGAAAACAGTAAATAAATTATAACCATAAAAACAAAAATATGAACAGAATTAGTGTTATTTGCTTTGGAGTGAAGAATATGGAAGCATCCCTGCGGTTTTACCGCGATGGTTTAGATTTTCAAACCAATGAGGAAGAGAACAATCCCAAAGTGGTCTTTTTCAATACCACAGGTACAAAGTTTGAATTGTACCCGTTGGAACTTTTAGTGCAGGATGTTAGTGAGGCAAATCCGCCTGAAATCACAGCAGGCTTTTCGGGAGTTACCTTGGCTTACAACGTCAAGAGCGAAGCAGAAGTACACGAGATAATTGAGTTGGCACGGAAAGCAGGAGCGATAATAACCAAAGAGCCGCAGAAAGTATTTTGGGGAGGCTACCATGCCTATTTTGCCGACCCTGACGGCTATTACTGGGAAGTGGCGTACAATCCCTATTTGTCGTTTGATGAGAATGATATGATTATACTGTAGTAAAAAGGAAAAAAGAAACTTTGATTATAATTGACCTTCAAAATAATTATTTTGAAGGTGGAGCAAATCTTTTGGCAGTAAGCCTTGAGGCGAGTATAAATGCGAAAGCGTTATTAGAGGGTTTTAGAAAAAAGTCGTTACCGGTGATTCACATTCAGCATTTTTCGACAAGAACAGGTTCTACGTTTTTTATTCCGAACACAAGAGGAGTAGAAATCCATGAAAACGTTATGCCAATTAACGGAGAGAAAGTGGTTGAAAAAAATTATCCAAACAGTTTTCGTGAAACCGATTTACTTGATTACTTAAAATCAAATAGCATTACAGATTTGGTAATTTGCGGAATGATGACCCAAATGTGCGTTGATGCAACTGTAAGAGCCGCCAAAGATTTCGGGTTCACTTGCATGGTTATTGGCGATGGCTGCGCTACGAAAGATTTGGAAATTCAAGGGAAAACAGTGAAAGCCGGTGAAGTTCAAAAAGCGTTCCTTGCAGCATTGAACTACTTTTATGCCACGATAAAGAATACTCGTGAATATTTGAATAAAAAAAACAGAACAATTAAACATAAATACAGATAGATGAATACGAAAAAAACATTTCAGTTTATTGTCTTAACCTGCACTGTCAGTTGGGTGGTAGCAGGCATTGCCATTTGGTTTGGTTTGCGACAAACACAAGGATTGGCTTATACGGTTTTTGCGATGGCTTACATGCTTATTCCTGCCGGTTGTGCCATTGCATTGCAGAAAATTTACAAAGAATCTGTATTCAGACCTTTAGGCATTTTTTTCAAATTTAACCGCTGGTTTTTTGTGGCTGTAGCTGTGCCTTTGCTGATTACTTTTTCGGCATTGTTAATAAATTTATTATTCCCTGGCGTTTCGTTTTCTGCCACCGGTGAAGGATTTTTAGCCCAGCTTCCTGCCGAACAGTCAGCGCTTGCAGCGCAGCAACTTTCGATCTTGCCGCCTGTGGTGTTAGCGCTAATACAAGTGGTGAGCGCCTTTTTTGCAGGATGCACCATAAACGCCTTTTTTGCCTTGGGCGAGGAGCTC
>JAITNR010000138.1 GCA_031290375.1 Prevotellaceae bacterium
AATGCAAAAGTGCAGACCTATGTAAAAGACCACATCATTCACGTAGTTTCTCCGGCAGACAATCCGGTGAAATCCGTAGAAGTTTACAACCTCAACGGCGCAGTAGTCAATGCCAAACAGGCGTTGCCGGCAGGCGTTTATGTAGTGAAAGTTACCACACAAAAAGGTACGGAAACCGTGAAAGTAATTGTGAGATAATAATAAATAGAAAAAAATGAATAAAGAACTTTTAAATTTAGATACGGCTCTTTCCTACGAAGCACCTTTCGCTGAGATAGTAGAGATAGTAATAGAAGGCGGATTTGCAATAAGTCCGGTATGCGACGGCACGGATGATGAGTGCTTAAATCAATAAGAGAGAGAATCAGAAAAAAAACCATAAAACGAAGCCCGCATTTTCTGCGGGCTTTTTTTATGCCCGCAAAACGGTCTGAAAACGGCTAAAACTTTTTTTGAGGTGCTATTTCGCCTGAAAGGCGTAATTTTCATAACCGCGGGTAAGCGACAGCGCAGCCTGCGGTTATGAAAATACTGCCCTTCGGGCAGTCCTCGACAAGCTATTTATTTTGCATAATAATAGCACCTCAAAAAAAGTTTTAGCCCAAAATAATATTTGTTTGTTTGTTTCATTTTTTGAAGTACCTTTGCCGCTCGAAAAAAAACACAGTATATTTTTTATAATATACAGCTAATTTAAGTTAAATTTAAACAAATAATACAACAACATGATGAAGCAATTTATTCAAGTTTTTAAAAATTTAGTTCTGACAGGAGTTTTATTGCTCTTTTCTCAGAATATGTATGCGGAAAATAACGGATGGTCAAATTCCGTTGTAAAAATCAACGGCACTTATTATCTATTGAATAAGGGTACAAATGATACCAACGGTGTGAATGACTGGTATCCAAGTAATGGAAGCCCTGCCATGCCTAACGGTATAACCCTCCCAGATTTCGGTACAGTAACAACCCTGAACATTACGGAAGCGTGGGCAGGCGGTTGGGGAACTGATGGTCAAGCATGGTATGATGGAAGCGATTCTTTTGTGTTTTATTACCGTGTTTATCAAACAGGTACAACGTCAAGTTGGACACAAATTGTTTTAAATCAAGTATGGTACACAAATAACAACATGCTTGCCAATAATACTGCAATCGGTGGAGATTTGTTATCAGGTTTAGCTTCCGGTAATTATACTTTGGAAATGGCAGTTTCTAAAAAATCTTATTGGGGTACAGGAAATTACACATGCTACAATGGCGACCAAGTAAACCAAACCATAACTGAAAAAAGTTTCAAAGCCACTTTCACCATTGCCACACCTATCACATTCACCATACCTGAACGCGGAGAATGGCATTTGGTAAGTACGCCTTTGGCACAAGCAGATTTGAACAAATTCACATTCGGTAAAAAACCGGGCGTAGTATTAAGAAAATTAATTTCTACTGCTACAGAAACAATTTGGCAGAGCTATACGTCAGCGGCAACACCTCTGGACGCAGGAGACGCTTTTGCTTATTGGATTAACCCTACTACTGTAGACGCTAGTGTTTTAGAGGGATTGGGCGGCAAAATAATCTTTGATCCGGATTTGGCAGGTGATATTGTTGGAAAAACAATTGCGGCTAACCAAAAATTCACCCTCACAGGAAATCCTTTTACAGAAAGTTTTTCTTTTGCTAATCTATCTACTGAAAACTCAGATATTAAAGACACAGGTTATTACGATGACCCTGACCATGACGGACAAAATTATCAACTTATAGCCAGCGGAACTATCGAACCTTGGCAAGGCTTCATCGTTGAAAGTAAAGGACTTGCGGGCGGAATTTTAACTTTCGACAAATCAAAATTGATTTCTGCAAAAGCGCCTGCAAAATCTGTAAAAACAGTCTCAACAACAGAATTGATAACCATTACAGCTACTAACGAAGCAGGCTCATTGTGGACATACATCCGCAAAAAAGACACAGGCAGCAACATATTTGGCAATGCTGACGGTTCATTCATGGAATCGCCTGCCAATGAATTTGTGCAAATCTATTCGCTGAAACCTGATGCAAACGGAACTATCCAAAAAGCAGCGATGAATACCCTCAACACCTACGAAGCCCAAATCCCTGTAGGAGTGCAAACTGCGTACAGCGGAACGGCAACTTTGAACTTGACGGGAATGGATACATGGAACGCATACGTAGTTCTGATAGACAAACTGTTGAACAAGAAAATCGACCTCACGGGCAAAGCCTCCGTTGATTACAGCTTCGAGAGTGCAGGAAGCACCGCGGACCGCTTTGTTATCGCCACTTCCAAAACAACCATGGGCTTGGACGACATCACAGCCGCCAATGCAAAAGTGCAGACTTATGTACAAGACCGCATCATTCATGTAGTTTCTCCGGCTGACAATCCGGTGAAATCCGTAGAAGTTTACAACCTCAACGGCGCAGTGGTCAATGCCAAACAGGCGTTGCCGGCAGGCGTTTACGTAGTGAAAATTGCTGCACAAAAAGGTACGGAAACCGTGAAAGTAATTGTGAAATAAAATAGAAAAAATGAACAAAGAACTTTTAAATTTAGAAAATACCGCTCTTTCCTACGAAGCACCTTTCGCTGAGATAGTAGAGATAGAAGTAGAAGAGGGATTTGCCAACAGCATACCTAATCAGGGCGACCCTGGCGAGGGCGAGGAATTGTAACTTAAAAGAATAGAATATTCACCGAAGCCCGCAATAAAATTGCGGGCTTTTTTTGTAGTATGTCGGGATACCTATTTCATGCTATTGCCTCGAATTTAAAAAACCGGCGGGAAAGATGAAATTTTCTTTTTTCTTACCTTTGTGAAAAATCATCATTAACAAAGTGTCCGAAACCTCCCGATATACCAATATAGAACAACAGCTTGCCTTTAATTTAGCAAATTATACTGCTCAAAATCTGTTTATTACAGGCAAGGCAGGAACAGGTAAAACTACTTTTTTAAAAGAACTGCGAGAAAAAACGCATAAAAATACTATTGTCGCCGCGCCAACAGGCGTAGCCGCAATTAACGCAGGCGGCGTAACGCTTCACTCGCTGTTTGGGCTTCCGCTGGTGAGCTTCATTCCCGAAAATGATTTCGGAATTGACCGCAACATTGCCATTAC
>JAITNR010000173.1 GCA_031290375.1 Prevotellaceae bacterium
CAGTTTACAATTTAATGCCCATTGTGGATGAGGAGATTTTCTTTTTTCCATATTGTATGACCATTTAAAATTATTAAAATCATTAAAATTAAAACACATTATTAACTCCGTAAATACGGAATGCAAAATTACAACAAAAAAATGACATGACCAAATATTTATGCCACTTTTTTTTCTATTCCGTATTTTTTATGGGAAGTTAGGTATTAATTCAACCCATACGGGCTAAATAAAGTAACTGAATAATTGAAAATACAATACGACTAACGTAATCAATTATTCAGTTATTCAATTACTCAATCCACAGGTTTCACCTGCGGTTATTCACATAACGCCCTATCGGGCTAAATAAACACTATTCAACCCGTGATTCGCATTATTCATTGAGCTTTAGCATTGCAATTTGGTAGGCTTGTTTATAAAATTCAAAAAAATTACTCCAAAGGGCATTTTGAGAGATTTTTTGTGCCTTATCGGCTATCTTTTTTCGTTCTTTTTCCGATTTGGAAATAAATTTAATTACCTGGTTCTTGATGTTTTCCACAACATAAAGATAGTTATGGTCGTTGCGTTCAACAACGGCAACGCCTTTTTCTATGCCTTGACTTTTGCCTGAAACCCACTGTCCAAAACCTGATAATGAAGTAGTTATTGTTGGCACCGAAAATACCGCGCTCTCCAACGGCGTATAGCCCCAAGGCTCGTAGTAGGACGGAAAAACAGTCAAATCGAAGCCCACAAGCAAATCGTAGTAAGGCAGATTGATTTTGCCGTCCTCGCCATTGAGATACACAGGCACAAACAGAATTTTGGGATACTCGTTTTTCCTATTGGTAAAGCCGTGCCATTTTATCGAACTGATTACTCTGTCGTTGTCGCCCTCCATAAGCGTGGCAGAGGTAAATTCACAACTGTTTTTTTCATTCTTGTTAACCCACGCAGGCACCATTATAAAAGCCACAATATGCTGTTTGAGGTTCAATTTTTTCAGTTCGGCAATCACATCTATAAAAACGTCAATACCTTTGTTTTTGAACTCATAGCGACCTGATAATCCAATAAATATCACATTGTCTTTGAGAAGACTGCCGCAATTTTTTTGCGTAATACTTCTGAGTGCTACCCTCGCCTTGGTTCTTTTCAGTAAAAAATTGTCTTTCTGCGACACAAAATCGTTTTCAAATCCGTTAGGGGTAACAATATCGGGGGCTTTTTCGAGCAAAATTTTGCACTCCGTTGCCGTAATATCGCTGACGGCAGTAAAGCAATCGGCAAAATGTGCAGCCTGTTTTTCCGCAGAATGTTTTGCGGTAACGTTGAGTTCCTTAGCCATTTGGTCGCCGTTGTAGAAAGGCAGATTGTCGTAGAGAGGCTTGCCGTTACCCGCAATAGAACGCCCAATGGTAGTGGCGTGAGTAGTGAAAACGGTGGCAATCTGCGGACAAAACGCCTTGACGTAAAACAGTCCAAAAGCCGTCATCCACTCGTTGAAATGGGCAACAATCTTCTTTTTCTCAATTTCATGGAACTTAACAAAAATCTCAATCACTATCCCTGAGGCGTATCCAAACATCGAAGCCTCGTCATAGTCGCCATAGGCATCAAGGGAATTAACTTTAAATTTTTCCCAAAAATCACCATAAATTATATCTTTCTTCTCAAAAAGTTTGCTGAAATCGACCAAAACAACAGGGGGCTTGCCCGGTACGTTCCAACGCCCTGTTCTTACCGAGATTTCAGTGTAATTTCTATTGACAAAGTCTTCCCATTTTTTCAATTCATCGGTTGGAATAAAATCTTGTGGTTCGGTGTTTTGCCAGATGTCAGGTGCTATGAAGAGAGTTCTGTCTTTGCTTTGGTTTTGCATTGTCAATGCCCTTGATGAAAGCACGGTGTAAATACCTCCAACCTTGTTGCACACCTCCCAGGAGGTTTCAAAAATATAATTTGGGTACGATTTCATTTGTAATTGTGAGTTTTGATTTTGGGGTGTTTCTTTAACTTCTTATTCCTTTATTTCTTTCATTATGATACAAAAAATAAATAACCTGTAATGTTTTTAATTTCCGGATTGCTTCGCTTTGTTCGCAATGACATATTGCGCTTGGACTTCGCATCATTGCAAGCGAAGCAAGCCAGCGTCATTGCGGGCTTGACCCGCAATCCCCAATCAAAAGGAAGGTCTAAATAATTAATAATTAATAATGAACAATGAATAATTAAATATGAAAGGTGATTTTTTTTAAATGAATAAAAGCCGCTCTCATCATTCATTGTTCATTATTAATTATTCATTCAAAAAAGACTGTCCGAAGACAGTCTTTCTCCATTTAGAAAAATTTGTACCTTTCATCCCTAACTTTTCCGGCCTTTTTCAATGCCTCAAACACAGTGTAAACAACGCTTCTGTTTTGTGATGCAAGAGCCGTTTTTTCCTGTTGCTCATCGTATGGCATTGGCAACTCTATTTTTTCCAAAACCTGAAAAACATAAGCACCGATATTGCCCTCAATTGGAGCGGAAACCCTGTTTATTTCGGCAGATGGAGCAAGACCTATCAATTTGTAGTCATTGCCCAAAGAACCTGTAGAATAAGAATTGAACGACAAGTTTTTCACGGTATCAACAGTGAAGTTTTCTGCCTTTAAAGTTGCAATATCCTTGCCCTCAAATTCTTTTTTAAGCAACTCAAACTTTTTGTCTTTTGTAAGTTCTGCCAAAAGGGTTGTTTTTTTCTCGTCAAATTCTGCATATCCTGTAGTATTCCTGCGTGTTACGGTGGCTACTATCAAGTTGTTGTCGCACTCTTTGACATCAGAAACGGTGTTAAGTTTTGTACTTTTGTTAATTGCCCAAAGTATCACCTGACGCGAATTTTTAATATTGCCCAAACGAGCAGTGTTATAATTAAGATTGTTCATCGGTATCAGGTTGTATTGGTTTTTCGCGGCATTTGCCTTCATATCATCAACGGTCTTGCTTTCGGAAGCAAACTGTTTTGCCTGTTGGAAAATCTTTGTTTCTGTGGTACTGCTCGGATTGACCTGCTGTTCTATCACAGCGAGCCTAACCTTTGTAACAGGTCGTGTCCGCTCGGTAACCATAAAAATGTTTACCATATTGAGATTATTCACGTTAGGTATCACAAATGGCACATAAAGAGGAGCATAAAAAGCCTTGCTCGAAATTGTTACCGGCAAATCAAGTTCGCGTATCCAACCAAATTCGCCACCTTTTGACTTTGTCTGCGTGTCGGCAGAGAATTGCGAGGCTACCTGTGCAAATGGCATACCCAATCTCAGAAGGTTAATCAAAGAATCAACCTTGTGATTGGCAGCCTCAGGCGTCTCCTCATTAACACTTATAACGTTCAATTTTATGGAGTCAGGCGAAAGTACTTTATCCATAATTCTTGCCATTTTATAAACATCGCCAAAGAGCTGTGGTTCAAAAGCGGCACCGGTTGCTCCATTTATAGCAAAGTCCTGCAATTCGGGTGCAATATCGTTTTTTGTAAGAAAAACATCGCGGAAAGGTATATCGGAGGTGAAATTTACCACGTCCGTAATGCTATCCGCAGAAACAGTGAAAAACTCGTGTTTCGCCTCGTTGATAGATTGTTCCACTGTAGCGAAATCGTCCACCGAAGGCACAACAGGGAATACAACGTATGAAATATCTGCCGCAGGCTCCTGTTTAAACTGCTCACGGCGGTTGTTGTACAGTTGTTTTACTTGCTCATCCGGCACCGAAATAGCAGAGTCGGATATAGCAAAATAAGGCTTCATAGCGTAAACCAGATTAACACTCGTTTTGGTGTTTTCGTAGTTATATTTTGCTTCTAACGAATTTACCACCAATGCCTTTGAAAGCAAAACGCTGTATTTGTTCGACAAAGCATCGCCCTTGACATTGCTTTCGACAAATCTCCAATAGTTTCTCAGTATCCTCAACTGTTCAGGGTTTGTGCTTGCAAGCCCGGGATCATTAAGGTTGCTGATTAAATTAATAACCTGCTGAACGTCAAAGCCCCCTGTTTGAGGATTTTGAAACGTGCGAAGTTGATAAAGCATCTGGCTGATGTTGTTGCCGACAGTCAAATCCTGCAACTGCTGAGTAGGCACAGTCATACCAATAGCCAGAGCATCTTCCTCGATAAGTTTTTGATAAACCATTTGATTCCAAACGTCCTGATTGATTTTATCAGTCATCTCGTCGTTAAGTGCTGCATCGCCCTGCTCTACCCTGACAAAGTCTTTGTATTCTTCTATTTTCAACGAAAAATCCCGATATTTAACCTTTTCTTTGCCAATTATACCGACATAGTCTTTTTGGTCGTTAAAAATTGTTGTACCGTTGTTGATAAAGTCGGTTACGATAAAAATCAAAAGAGCCGCACCTATAACGATAATCAACAAAACGCCCTTGCTTCTAATTTTTCCTAATGTTGCCATTACCTATTTTTTAGTTAGTTAGTTAATACGTTTAAAAAACGTGCAAAGTTATAATTTTTTTCGCTAATATAAAAATTTTAATTGCATGGAGTAAAACTTTTTTTGAGACACTGTTTATAATGAAGAATGAACAATGAATAATAAACAATAAAAAATGCGGACTTTGCGTGATAATTGCATTTATGTCCATAGAACATCATATCAATAGAAAAATATGGAATACATGTGTTTATGTCCGTAGGACAAAATATTAATAACTGTAAGTGAAACTTACGGCTGAAGACAACCGGACCTCAACCCGTAGAGTTGAATGATGAATAATGGGATAGCATTGCTCTTAGACCTCGCGTAATCGCAAGGAACAAAGCAATCCAAAATTATTTTCCCAGTGAAAAATAAATTTGCACAATTAAAAAAAAACATCTACCTTTGCTCTCAATAATAAACAAACATAGATTTTAGAATTAAGACAGTTATACGAAGTTTTCAACTTTCAATCAACACGCTCAATGTCACCTAATTATCCACCATTCACTGTCAGTTATTCACTGAATAAAGTTTTTTTAACTTTATTTATGAGTAAAATATTTGGTAATGTGGAGAATTTTGTTAAACACACACACACACACACACACACACATGAGCTCACCTACACATTACTATTACACGCGCGCGCGAAATATAATAAAAATCAATTAACTGCACAAGAAAGTTTAAGAAATTTTTTCGAAAGAAACCGGAAGGATTCATCAATAATCTCTAAAATAAATAACAAAAGGCATTCTCCGAAAAGCCTTAACAGAGTAGGAAAATTTAATCTAATATTTTATTTTTATGAAAAAATTAATTATGTTAATCATGGCAGCCTTGTTTGCCATGTACGGAGTGGCACAGACAAGCTATACTGTGCCCTTCACGGAGGACTTTGAAGGTGCTACCGTGGGTGATGATTACTGGACATTTGCGTCCAATAATCCTACCATAAACCGTTGGATGATAGGTTCGGGAATTGGGAACCCCGGTAATTCCCTGTATATTACCAATAACGGAAGTACCAGTGGTTATACCATCTCGAGTATAACTTTCGCAACGGCATACATGACCGTTGATTTTGGTAATTTTGCCGAATATTCCCTTTCGTTTGATTGGGCGATAATGGCGGAGAATTATCCTATTTATGACAGGGTACAGGTGTTTATTATCCCATCGGATATGACACTGCCCACTACATGGACGGGGGCGGATGCATCATGGATGTCAGGTACCGATGTGACTCATTTGGGGACTTTTTACGGGCAGTCATCCTGGCAACATTCAAGTACAGCGGTTAATGGCTCTGTTCTGGCGAATAAAACAAGAAAGATTGTATTTATGTTTTGGTGTGACGCTAACTACGGTAATGGTCCTGTTGCTATTGACAACATTAGTATTACAGGTACAGGTACGGGCGGTAACTGTGTTAGTCCAAGTGCTGTGGCAGTGTCAAACATTACTCAAACTACGGCAGATATCAGTTGGACGGCAGGTGGTTCGGAAACAGCGTGGAATGTGATTGTTTCCCCCACTGCCATAACCGATTTTACTGCTGTAATTCCAATTGCTACCAATTCTAACTCTTACGCTGCATCAGGATTAAGTCCAAGTACTCTATACCGTGTATATGTACAGGCAGATTGCAGTAGTAGCACAAGCTACTGGACAGAGGCAACACCGTTCAAAACGCTCTGCGGTGCGATAACAACATTGCCTTGGACAGATAATTTTGACAGTTATGCAAATGGAGCTGTACCTGCTTGTTGGACACAGGCTTTGCCATACACCTATTCAGGCAAAACATATCCTATAGTTGCTAACACTTCATCTCAGTCAGGTTCCAATAGCATTCTGTTTGGTGGCTATGTGGACGTAATGGCAACTCCCATGTTTGACGCAGATGTAAATACTATGGAGGTAAGTTTCTGGTTGAGAAGGGAAAGTTTGCTCTCTTCCGGCACGTTTGAGGTTGGTGTGATGTCGAACGTTTTAACCCCGGGTACTTTTCAGTCAATTATGAACGTAACACCGACTATTGAAAGTTGGATTTATGTTGAAGTTCTGCTCAATGGTGCAACTGCCGGCAATCATTATATTGCCTTCAAACAAACTTCTACCTCTCCTTTCTATTATTGGCTTGATGATGTTGATGTCCATCCGCTGCCTGCCTGTTTGAAACCAACTTCCGTGTCAGTATTAAATGCAACTCAAACATCGGCAAACATTTCCTGGTTAGCAGATGCTTCGGTAGAGGAGTGGAACATAGTTGTATCACCTGTTCCTGTAACCAATTTTACTGCTGTAACACCAACTGCTACTGTTACCACAGCATCCTGCAACGCAATAAGCTTAAGCCCAAATACAACATACTACGTATATGTACAGGCAAATTGTGGAACAATAAACGGAACAAGTGGCTGGACAAGTGCAGTAACATTCAAAACGCTATGCAATGCAATAACAACATTGCCATGGTCAGACAATTTTAACAGTTATTCAAACGGGTCTGTACCTTCCTGTTGGATACAGGTTGAGAAATACACATCAGGGACGAACGTATATCCAAGAGTTGATGCCTTTAATCACTCATCTCCCTATAGCTTGATGTTTTACGGCTACGTAAGGGAAACAATGGCAACTCCCATGTTTGCCGCAGATGTAAATACTATGGAAGTAAGTTTTTGGCTGAACAAGGACAATACCTCTTCAGGCGCGTTTGAAGTTGGTGTGATGTCGAACGTTTTGGACCCAAATACTTTTATATCCATTCGGGATGTAACACCGACAAGTACAGCCTCTTGGTTTTATTTCGATGTTTCGCTCGTTAATGCACTTGCAGGTAATCATTTTATTGCTTTCAGACAAAAGGATGCGGTTTCCAATTACGCTGCTTACTACTACATTGATGATATTGAGGTTCGCGAGGTACTCCCCTGCGCTAAACCGATAGATGTGACAGTATTAAACGCAGATCAGACAACGGCAAATATCAGTTGGACGGCAGGTGCTTCGGAAACGGTATGGAATGTGATCGTATCTCCCACTGTCATAACCGATTTTAATGCTGTACCTACAAATGTTACCTATAATAATCTCTATTACACGGCAACAGGTTTAAGTCCAAATACACAGTACTATTTGTATGTACAGGCAGATTGTCAAGGCAGTAGTGCCGCAAGCTACTGGACACAGCCAATTACATTCAAAACACTCTGCGATGCAATAACAACATTGCCCTGGATAGAAAATTTTGACAATTATACAAATGGAACTGTACCTTCCTGTTGGACACAGGTTGATAAATACACATATGGAACGACCGTATATCCAAGAGTTACTACCACTTATAAATATTCAATTCCCAATGGACTGCAGTTTGCCGGCTACGTAACGGAAACAATGGCAACTCCCATGTTTGATGCAGATGTAAAGAATATGGAGGTAATTTTCTGGTTGTACCGGAGTAGTGCCAATTCAGGCACGTTTGAAGTTGGTGTGATGTCGAACCCTTTAAATACGAATACTTTTGAGACAGTTCTGAACGTAACGCCGACAGTTAATGCCTCTTGGACTCGTATTGAAGTTCCGCTCCGTAGTGCGTCTGCCGGCAATCATTTTATTGCTTTCAGACAAAGGGGTGCTACTTCCAGTTACTCCTACGCCATTGATGACGTTGAGGTTAGGGAGGTGTTACCCTGCAATAAACCGACCGATGTAGTCGTATCAAACGAAGGTCTGACAACAGCAGATATCAGTTGGATAGCAGACGGTCAGGAAACGGCGTGGAATGTGATTGTTTCCGATACTGTTGTAACCGATTTCACCGCTGTAACTCCAATTGCTACCGGTTCTAACCTTTACCCTGCAACAGAATTAACTCCAAGTACTATATACTATGTATATGTACAGGCGGATTGTGGCGGCAGTAGTGGCACAAGCGACTGGACGTATGTAGAAACGTTCAGAACGCTATGCGGTACAATAGCAACATTGCCTTGGACAAATAATTTTGACAATTGTGCAGTTGGATATGCACCTTATTGCTGGACACAGGTTCAGACACACACATCAGGATCCTCAGTATATCCGATGGTTAGTACCTATCATGCTCACTCAGGTTCCAATGGCATTGATTTTCACGGCGACGGCGTGGAAGTAATAGCAACTCCTGAGTTTACCTCAGAGACAAATACTATGGAGGTAAGTTTCTGGTTGAGAAGGGAAAGTTTGCTCTATTCCGGCACGTTTGAGGTTGGTGTGATGTCGAACGTTTTGGTACAAGGTACTTTTGAGTCGGTTCAAGACGTAACACCGACGGTTGAGGGAACTTGGGTTTATGTTGAAGTTCCGCTCAATGGTGCAAGTGCAGGCAATCATTTTATTGCTTTCAAACAGAATAATACCACATCCTCCAGGGCAATGTTCTATTATTGGCTTGATGATGTTGATGTTCATCCGATACCTGCCTGTTTGAAACCAACTTCTGTACTAGCATCAAATATTGGTCAAACATCAGCAAACATTTCTTGGACAGCAGGCAGTTCGGGAACGGCATGGAACATTGTTGTATCACCTGTTCCTATAACTGATTTTACTGCTGTACCTCCAATTGTTACCCCTAATCCTTACAATGCAACAGGGTTAAGTTCAAATACAACATACTATGTATATGTACAGGCAGATTGTGGCACTACAGACGGGACGAGTCAATGGGCGACTATCACATTCAAAACGCTATGCGATGCAGTAACATTGCCCTGGTCAGACAATTTTGACAGTTATGCAAACGGAGATGTACCTCCCTGCTGGATACAGGTTCAGAAATACACAGCTGAAGCTGATATATATCCGAGAGTGAGTAACACTTATTACTCATCTCCCAATAGCCTACAGTTTTACGGACACGTGACGGAAACAATGGCAACTCCCATGTTTGACACAGATGTAAATTCTATGGAGGTAAGTTTCTGGGTGAGCAAGGACAATGCCGCTTCAGGCACGTTTGAAGTTGGTGTAATGTCCGATGTTGGAAATCCTGACACTTTTGTGCCAATTCAGAATGTAGCATTGACGGATATCAACACTTGGTATTATCTTGAAGTTCCACTCGCTGCTGCATATGCAGGTAATCATTTTATTGCCTTCAGGCAAAAGGATGCTATTTCCAGTTACTACTACTATCTTGATGATGTTGATGTTCATGCGTTGCCAGCCTGTCCTAAACCGACTGGTGTTACAGCATCCAACGTAACAAGCAGCAGTGTGGATATTACCTGGGGAGCAGGTGCGTCAATAACAACGTGGAATGTACTCATATCCAGTACAGTTGTAACCGATTTTAATGCCGTAACTCCAATTGTTACCTCTAATAATTCTTACAATGCAGCAGGTTTAACTCCAGGTACGCAATACTATGTATATGTACAGACAGATTGTGGCGGTGCTGTTACGAGCAGCTGGACAAACGCAATCACATTCAAAACGCGCTGCGATGCAATAACAATGTTGCCTTGGACAGACAATTTTGACAGTTATGCCTTGTCAAGTGTACCAATTTGCTGGACACAGGTTCAGGCATACACATCAGGAACGGACGTATATCCGAGGATTGCTGCCACTCAGCAGTATTCATCACCCAATAGCCTGCAGTTTGGTGGTCATGTAGCAGAAGTAATAGCAACTCCCGAGTTTACCTTAGAGGCAAATACTATGGAAGTAAGTTTCTGGTTGAGAAAAGAAAGTGCCTCTTCCGGCACGTTTGATGTTGGTGTAATGTCTGACCCCTTAGACCCAACTACTTTTGATTCAATTCGGAACGTAACGCCGACAGTTAATGCAACTTGGGTTTATATTGAAGTTATGCTCAATGATGCGCCCGCCGGCAATCATTTTATTGCTTTCAGACAAACTACCCCCATAAATTTCTCGTATTGGCTTGATGATGTTGATGTTCATAAGTTGCCAACCTGTTTTAGACCAACTTCTGTGGCAGTATCAAACAAAACTCAAACATCGGCAGATATTTCCTGGCAAACAGGTGCTTCGGAAACGGTATGGAATGTGATTATTTCCGATACTGTCGTAACCGATTTTAATGCTGTAACTCCAGCTGTTGCCCCAACGGCATTCTACGTTGCATCAGGTTTAAGCCTCGGCACTCTATATTACGTATATGTACAGACAGATTGTGGGGCAGTGGACGGAACAAGTAAATGGACACAGGCAGTAACATTTAGAACGCTCTGTGGTATAATAACAGCATTGACCTGGTCAGACAATTTTGACAGTTATGCAGGTGGAGATGTACCTGCTTGTTGGGTGCGGGTTCAGCCATACACATCAGGAACCGATGTATATCCAAGAGTTTATACTACTCAACAACATTCAATTCCCAATAGCCTGATATTTTACGGACACGGAGCGGAAGTAATAGCAACTCCCAAATTTGCGGCAGAGGCAAATACTATGGATGTAAGTTTCTGGTTGAGAATGCAAAACTTAGCCTATTCCGGTACGTTTGAAGTTGGTGTAATGTCGGATGTTTCAGACCCGGACAGTTTCTGGTCAATTCTGGATGTAACACCAACAACCGCACTTACCTGGTTTCCTGTCACCGTTTCGCTTGTCAATGCACCTGCAGGCTACCATTATGTTGCTTTCAAACAGGATAATACCATCTCTGCCAACACCGATTACTATTATTGGATTGATGACGTAGAGATTATTTCTACTCCAATTGTACCTCCAACAGTTGAAACAGTGGCAGCTACTGCTATCGGTTCAACAACTGCCACATTGAACAAGAATGTAGTGGAAGGTTCAGTATCTATTACCTCGCAAGGTTTTAAGTACAAAACAGCAGGGGGAACTCAGTGGACAAACAGGATGTCAACAGCCAATTCTCTGACGGTAACCGGTCTTGCTCCCAATACTGCGTACGAGTTCTTCGCTTTTGCAGAGGCTAACGGTCTACAAGTTAGTGGCGACACCATGACTTTTATGACCGAAGAACTTGGTACTCTTCCAACCGTTAGAACGGATGCAGCTACTGCCATCACTCAAACAACCGCTACGTTGAATAAAACTGTAACTTCGGGCACCGAGCCTGTTACGGCAGAAGGCTGGCGTTATAAAGCACAGGCTGCTGCCGATTGGATTGACATAACCGACGACAACGGCGATCTTACAGCTTTGCTTGCCAATACAACGTATGATTTCTTTGCCTATGCCTTAGCCGCAAGCGAAATCTTTACAGGCGATACTTTGAGCTTTACAACTCTGACTGTTGGAATTGACACGGCTGACGCAAACGAGTTCCTAATCTACCCCAACCCAGCCAACTCAATAGCTATGGTCAAGGTAGAGGGCTTGCACACATCCGCCAGAGTAACAGTAACCGACATCAACGGCAAACTCATTGAGACACTGACCATTAACGCGGGGAACAACAAAGCCGAATTTGACGTTGCCAACTATGCAGATGGAACGTATCTTGTGAGAGTGGTTACCGATAATATGAGTAAGGTAGAGAAGTTGATAGTGAAGAAAAATTGATAATTAAGAATTAAAGATTGGAAAGGGTCGTCCGTGAGGATAGCCCTTTTTTTTATTCTTCATTGCGAGTTTGTCCGTTAGAACATATATATATCAATAGAAATAATCGTCCACCCACACCACACCACACCAACTCCGTAGGAGTTGAACTCCTACGGAGTTCAGACAATAGGAGAGCCTGCATTTCTATTGATATGAAAATCCTACGGATTTTTAAACCAACTTGCTTATTGTGGATAAGCAGTTAAAATAAAATAAGTCCGCTATACAAAGTTACTTACGTCATTGCGGGTGCCTGTGCCCTTTAGGGTATGACCCGCAATCTCATTTTATCATAATTTTTATGCAGTCCATTTTTAATCTCACTTTGGTATTACCCTATTTGGCGGTTTCTGCAAAAAATAGTAATTTTACATTTTGAAAATAGTAGTAATGATTAACTGATTTAAAAATGAAAAACTTTGCAATCATAGGCGTTGGCGGATATATTGCCCCGCGTCACTTAAAGGCAATAAAAGATACAGGCAACAATTTAGTGGCAGCGTATGACAAATTCGACAGCGTTGGCTTGCTCGACAGTTATTTCCCCGACACTTCCTTTTTTACGGAACACGAACTTTTTGACCGCCACTGTACAAAAATCAAAGGGACAGACAAACAGATTGATTATGTGTCTATCTGTACACCAAACTATTTGCACGATGCTCATATTCGTTACAGCTTAAGGCTCAGTGCAGACGTGATATGTGAAAAACCGCTCGTGCTAAACCCGTGGAATATAGACGCTCTTCAAAAAACTGAACAAAATGAGGGCAAAAAAATTAATACTATCCTGCAACTACGTATGCATCAATCTATTATAGATTTGAAAAAGCAAATTGAAGTTGCCCCTAAAGACAAGATTTTCGACGTGGAACTCACCTATATTACCTCTCGCGGCAACTGGTACTATTCTTCGTGGAAAGGCGACAACCACAAGTCTGGCGGCATTGCTACCAACATTGGAGTACATTTTTACGATATGCTTCAATGGGTTTTTGGAAAGGCAAAACAGAACATCGTTCATGTCAGTTCGCACGACAGGGTGGCAGGCTATCTTGAACTTGAACGTGCAAGGGTGCGTTATTTCCTCAGTATCAATGCGGAGCATCTGCCCTCAAATGCTGTTCAGGGCGAAAAACGGACGTACAGAACGATAAATATCAATGGCAAGGAG
The DNA here is from genome assembly GCA_031290375.1 of Prevotellaceae bacterium. Classification (GTDB taxonomy): domain Bacteria; phylum Bacteroidota; class Bacteroidia; order Bacteroidales; family Paludibacteraceae; genus F0058. Next base: position 13,258 of record JAITNR010000173.1, read on the forward strand.
TTTGAGTTCAGCGAAGGTTTCACAGAACTGCATATCGAAAGTTACCGTCACATACTTTCAGGCAACGGCTTTGGGATAGAAGATACCCGCAATGCAATTGAAATTGTTTATGAGATTCGCAATGCAAAACCGATAGGTTTGAAAGGTGATTATCACCCATTTGCCAAATTGCCTGTAACTCCGCATCCATTCGGGTGGTAAGCCAAAATAGACAAATTATGCAAACCAATTTTCCCCTGAAAGATTTTAATACTTTCGGATTTGAAGTTTTTGCAAATAAATTTTTTGAGTATAACTCTGAAAATAGACTGATTGAGTTTTTACAAAATAACCGTAAACACCCTGACAGGCTGTTGCATATCGGCAGAGGCAGCAATTTGCTGTTTCTTGGCGATTTTGACGGTACAATTCTGCATTCAAACATAAGGTATATCGAAGTGGAAAGAATCGAACCAAACAACGCCTTTGTCCGTGCAGGTGCGGGTGTGCTTTGGGACGACCTTTGCGCGGAAATGGTGAAAAGCAACTTTTGCGGCACAGAAAATCTTTCCCTTATACCCGGAGAAACAGGAGCGGCTGCCATACAAAACATCGGGGCGTATGGTGCTGAAATTAAGGATATTATTCATAAAATTGAAACGATTAATACAAAGACTTGCCAAAAAAGGATTTTTGACGTATCCGAATGTGGATATGGTTATAGGGAAAGTATTTTTAAAACCATTTACAAGGGCGAGTATATAATTACAGCAGTGATTTTCAGGTTTTCCACAAAAAAAAAACTGAATTTGGAATACGGCACAATAAGGAAGCATTTAAAACAGGTAGAAAATCCTGACATTAAAGATGTCAGAGATGCGATTATAAAAATTCGTACTGAAAAATTGCCTGACACAAAAGTTTATGGCAACGCCGGCAGTTTTTTCAAAAATCCCTGCTGTTGCATGGCACATTTTGAAACTTTAAAAAAGGCTTATCCAACTATGCCCCATTATCCTGTAAATGAGGAGGTTGTAAAACTTTCTGCGGCTTGGCTTATTGAGCAGTGCGGTTGGAAAGGCAAACGTGTAGGCAATGTCGGGACATACCCGCTTCAGCCGTTAGTTTTGGTTAATTACGGCAATGCCAAACCACAGGAGATAGCCGAACTGTCAGAAGCAATTCAGAAGTCGGTTTTTAATGAATTTTCGTTAAAACTGGAGTGTGAGGTGAATTTTATACCACCACAGTTTCGCCAAGAGCCTCGTTACTGTTGAGTTCTAAGCGAATGGCTACAAGTTCTTTGCGGATGGATTTCAGTTTTTCGACTACCTTGCGTTTGGTTTCCACTTCGGCAACATTTTTGAGCCTGACTTTTGCTCCCTCAATTTTAATACGGTTCTCCCGCAAAAGATACTGAATGTTTTTTATGGTGTCAATGTTTTGTTGAGTATAAAACCTTGTCCCTTTGTTATTTCGCTTGACTTGGAGGTATTTGGCAAACTCCATTTCCCAATATCTAAGAGTTGGATGGCTCTCACCAACCAACTCAGAAACTTCGGATATTGAGTAATATGACTTGTCCATTTTTATTTATTACTTCTATTCAAATCAAAAAAACAGAATAGCCTTCAACTACGCATCTATTCTTGCGTATGTAGCATTTTCTTCGATAAAGGCTCGCCTTGGAGCAACGTCATCGCCCATAAGCATTGAAAATACCTGGTCTGCCTGTGCAGCGTTTTCTATCGTAATTTGACGCAAAGTGCGGTTTTCGGGATTCATTGTTGTTTCCCAAAGTTGCTCAGGATTCATTTCACCCAGACCTTTATAACGTTGCTGCGTTACGCCGCTCTCCCTGCCGTCTCCGTAGGAGGCGATAAACCGCAGGCGTTGCTCTTCTGTCCAGCAATATTCGGATACCTTGCCCTTTTTACAAAGATAAAGCGGGGGCGTGGCAATATAGACGTAGCCTTGCTCAATGAGTTCTTTCATATAGCGAAAAAAGAATGTGAGTATCAGCGTTGCAATGTGGCTTCCATCCACATCGGCATCTGTCATAATCACAACTTTGTGATAGCGAAGTTTATCCAAATTAAGTGCTTTGCTGTCTTCTTCCGTACCTATTGTAACACCAAGAGCGGTATATATGTTTCTAATCTCTTCACTCTCAAACGCCTTATGTTGTAGTGCTTTTTCAACATTAAGAATTTTACCTCTAAGAGGCAAAATTGCCTGAAAAATCCTGTCCCGTCCCTGTTTTGCAGAACCACCTGCGGAATCACCCTCGACCAAAAACAATTCACCTATAATAGGATCTTTGCTTGAACAGTCAGCCAGTTTGCCCGGCAGTCCACCGCCCGAAAGGGGCGATTTTCTCTGTACAAGTTCTCTTGCCTTGCGGGCTGCGTTGCGGGCAGTTGCAGCAAGTATAATTTTTTCAACCACAGTTTTTGCTTCTTTGGGGTGTTCTTCCAGAAATATTCCGAGTGCCTCACCAACGGCTCTATCGACCATACCTTTAACATCATCATTGCCGAGTTTGGTTTTGGTTTGTCCCTCAAATTGCGGCTCGGCAACCTTTACCGAAATCACGGCGGTCAGTCCTTCGCGAAAGTCTTCGGGCGAAATCTCAATTTTTGCCTTTTCCAAAAGTTTTTTGTCATCTGCATATTTTTTCAAAGTTCTGGTCAAGGCAGTACGAAACCCTGTTACGTGCGTGCCACCCTCAATAGTATTAATATTATTCACATACGAATGAAGATTTTCCGAATAGGATACGTTATAAACCATCGCAATTTCAACAGGCGTGCCAAATTTTTCGGTATTGATATAGATTACTTCGTTTATTAAGGGTTCACGCGAGGAATCAATAAATTTCACAAATTCAATCAATCCGAGTTCTGAACAAAACTCTTCTACTTTGTTGGTTCCTCCCTCTTCTTCAGTACGTAAGTCTGTGAGTTTTAGATGAATGCCTGCGTTCAGATAAGCCAACTCGCGCAACCTTTTTGCAAGAATGGAATATTTGTAATGAGTTTCAAAAAATATGGTTTTATCAGGTACAAAAGTAATTTGAGTGCCTGTTTTGTCGGTTGTGCCAACAACCTGCACGTCTGCTCTTGGAGCACCTCTTTCATATTCCTGCATATAAATTTTTGAATCGCGATAAACCTCTACGTGCAACAGCTCAGAAAGGGCATTAACACAACTGACGCCCACACCATGCAGTCCGCCCGATACCTTGTATGAGCCTTTGTCGAACTTGCCGCCTGCGTGAAGCAACGTCATCACCACCTCAAGAGCCGATTTGCCTTCCTTTTCGTGAATATCGACAGGAATACCGCGTCCATCGTCCGTAACGGTTATCGAATTATCTTTGTTGATAACTACTTCAATATTTTTGCAATAGCCTGCAAGCGCCTCGTCTATTGAGTTATCAACTACCTCATATACAAGGTGATGAAGTCCTTTTTCTCCCACATCACCGATATACATTGCAGGGCGTTTTCTCACTGCCTCAAGACCTTCAAGCACCTGAATGCTCTGAGCCGAATATTCACTGTTCTCAATTTCGTTTTTTAATTCTTCTGACATTATTTATTTTACTGATAATAAATTCGTTAAATTAACAAAAATCTCTCCAAAATCCGAACGCAAATTTATAAAAAATTCACGACTTTGCCAAATAAAATAGTGAACAAAAGGCTAAAACTTGTTTTGATGTCCATAAAAAAAATAGAACTAAAAAATAAATGAGTAATTTTGCATTCAGTATTGTAACAGGATTATAGAGCCAAGACAATATAAACATCTAAAAAGTCTTTGGCTTTCTTTTAAAATCTTGGTTTGGATTATATAATTTGGAAAAAAATCAATCTATGGGCAATCTTTACCTTATACCGACACCTGTCGGCAACCTCGAAGATATTACTCTCAGGGCAATTCGTCTGCTCAAGGAGGTAGACTTTATTCTTGCGGAAGATACTCGTACGACGGGTGTTCTGCTCAGGCATTTTGATATAAAAACCAGGTGCTTTTCTCATCATCAGTTCAATGAACATCAGAGTGTTGATAAAGTATCCGAACAGATTGCCGCAGGTGCTAACGTTGCCCTTGTAACCGATGCGGGTACGCCTGCGATTTCCGACCCCGGATTTTTGCTGGTCAGGGCTTGCCTGCTGAACAATATCCGCGTAGAGTGCCTGCCGGGAGCAACTGCCTTTGTGCCTGCGTTGGTGGTGTCGGGCTTGCCATGCGAAAAGTTTTGTTTTGAGGGATTTTTGCCACAGAAAAAAGGCAGGCAATCACAATTGGAAGCACTAAAAAATGAGTGCCGAACTATGATTTTTTATGAGTCACCATTCAGAGTGGTAAAAACTCTTACTCAATTTGCCGAAGTTTTTGGCAATGAACGAAAAGCATCCGTTTCACGCGAAATTTCAAAAAAATTCGAGCAGACCGTTCGTGGTACTTTATGCGAATTAATCACCTGTTTTACCGAAAATCAACCCAAAGGAGAATTTGTGATAGTGGTCGCAGGAAGAGAATAATGATAAGCAATGATTTCATTGTTCATTATTCATTATTCATTATTCATTAAAAAACATCCCCGCCTGAAAATACAAAAAGGGGCTACCCTCACCAGCAGCCCCTTTTCTTTTTCACATCTTTCCTATTTAGTAAGCATTCCCTTCGGATACGCAACGTATCGTTTCATGATAAGTGTTAAATCAGTAGTTACACCATAGCAATTATAGGCATAAGAATTGGACTGAGAAGTTGCCGTCCAATAGTCCCACCGACTATGGCTCAAAACCTGGCTGGTGCTACCAAGATAATATCCCTGTTTGTGTAGATAAATGTAATCGCCTATTTGCACAAAATTAGGTGTGACCACTTGGATTATTTCTCCATGTATTATTGCTGAATATACTTTGAAATTTAGTGTGCGAAGGCACTCTCCAACCTCTCGGACATGGGTCTTGCGTGGCGTGCCAAACAACAGGGTCGCTACTGAAATAGTCGCTTGAATTGGCTGTTCCATTTCCATTTTGAGCGTGAATTTTATAACCCCACCGATAGTAATTTCCATGCAAATCGCTTACGGAGGCTGTAACCGGATTTTTGGTCGGATAGGCTCCTGCATTGTGGCAAGTGAACATTTGCCAGGTGCTGCCGCTCACTTTGGCGGGACAGCCGCAGCCTGCATCCTGTATGACAATCTCTACGCTGTATTTGTAGGTAGTACCGCTGTATTTGAAATTCACATAAAGCACTGTTTTTATCGGATTGTTTTTTGTTTTGCCCGTAGCAGAAGTTATCACGGCATCTTTGAAAGTAACGGTACAGTTGTTTCCGTTTTTGGAGATAGTATTTACTACTGCGCTGTTGTCTTTGATAAAAAATTCCACATCGGAAATCACACTGGCACCTGCCCTGTCGCTTCTGAGTGATCCTTCGAAGAGGTATAGGTAAAGGCTCGTTTGCTGCCTGCAAAATCGTCCGGACGTACATTGAGCGGCAGTCTGTCGCCTGCCCATGAGTTGTTGTCGGCACCGTCTCCGTTTCCGTCCCCTGCTGTTTTGTGTACATCAAGACAGGTTTTTTCCCCATAAAAAGTGGTAACAATAGCAGCAGGTGGCAGTGGCGCCAATGTTGGGTCAATTGCCACCGAAATGTTTACGGTCGGGGTTTGCTTGTAGCCCGGCGAAGTAAGGTCGCAGTTGGCAATGCGGCAATATATGGTATGCGTTTGTGTTGTCGACAAAGTAGATGACGTAGTGTAGGTATTGGCAGTTGCTCCGCTGCTTACGCTCACGCCGTCCACAAACCATTCGTGGAAAGTTGCAGGCGTACCTGTGTTGGCAGATGCCGAAAAGGTTATCGCAGTGCGGTTTTGTGTAACCGCTTGAGCCGTATTCGGACTAATGACAAGCGAACTGAGAGGCGTACAGCCTGATTTCACATTTATCGTAGTCGAAGTTATATCCGACGTACCACACCCATTGGTAGCCTTTACACTGATGGTGATGTCTTCCACAATACCCGTTGCATATTTTACCAAAGCCATGCGTCCGTTGCTCATCGGCGTAACGTTGGCAGCGGAAGGATGGCTTGCCGTCCACTCGTAACTGTCGGCAGATGGCGATGCGTTTACTTCATACGTTTTTGAGTTGGGCCAAACGCCGTCGCCGGCTTGCGGAGCAGAAACCCATATAAGTGTGATGGCTGCGCTCTGTTCTACTGCAATGGCAGCCGAAAGGTCGCTCCAGCAACCTACAGCATTGGAATAACGCACTGTGTAGTTGCCCTGAATAAGAGTGGATAATGTGTGGGTGGTAGCACCTGCAATGGGGTTTGGTCCATCGTTCAAGAACCATTCATATACTGTGCCTGCGGTTGCGCCTGCCAACAGCATGGCAGGATTGTCGGAACAGATATAGGCTTTGGCATCGCCACTGTTGATAATCGTATTGTCGGGTGTGTTGCCCTGTATAATGGGGTTTTCAGACGAAGATACGGATACCGGACAATAACCGGGTATTCTTACGGTTAGCGAAATCAGCAAATTAGAAACATTAGACGGCACCACATAGACTATGTCGCTTTTGGTTTCACTCAGCTCAGTTCGAGAACTGAGAACGTTTCGGAACTCTTGTCCGCGCCGATTGTAACCTGCAACATTGCACTTTTCGGCATTGTCGCCATCGCTGTCATAAGCAGCGTGATAAATAATAACTTTGAAATTTTCATTTTAATTTTTTTTTTTGAATAATTTTCTATGGTTAATAATATATTTATTTTATTGGTATAAGCGTTTAGGTCGCCCCAAAAAATGCTACCTTTGTAGCGTGAAAAACAAGAGAAAAATTTACAGGAGTGAATTCAATAGAATTTTATAAACGCTTTCAAAGCGATGAGGATTGCTATAAATATATTGCCGACATAAAATGGAAAAACGGCTATGTTTGTAAAAGATGTAACAATACAACATATTGTAATGGCAAAAAACCATATTCAAAACGTTGCAACAAATGCAAACACGATGAAAGTCCAACAGCATGTACAATGTTTGATAAGTGTAAATTTTCATTAAAGAATGGTGCTGAATAAACCATTAGGCTATAAATCAATACATTAACTTGGGCGACTTAAACGCTTATACCAAAATATTTTTTTTTCTCATTTTATTGATTTAACTTTGCATTGATTTTTCGGTGGAGTTTTTATTAGGACTTCGGCTCTGTATGAAAATGAATTATTAGAAGTCCTCTTTATTGAAATATAGCGATGAATTATTTACTTATCGTAGTTGGAATTGCTTTTGGGGCTGTGGTAGCATGGGTTGTTACCTGGCTGTTTTTGAAAAACAAAACAGTTATGGCTTTTGCTTCTACAAATGCCAAATTAGATGTGGCAAATGCTGCAATCAATGCTCAAAACAGGGATATTACGCAATTAAAATCTGAAATCAAGGCGAAGACGGAGGAGTTTAATCAGACAAACAGACAGGCTGCGGAATTTTTGGCAGACAACCGTGCTTTAAACGAAAAACTTGCAACACAAAAGTCTGAGATAGAAACACTTCGTAAACAATTTAATACCGAATTTGAAAACATAGCAAACAAAATTCTCGAAGAAAAGACACAAAAATTTACCAGTCTCAATGAAGAGAAACTTATCGGAATTCTCAATCCGCTCAAGGAAAAAATCCAAACTTTTGAAAAAAAAGTGGAGGATACCTACAACAACGAAACGCGCGAAAAAGCATCCTTAAAAAAGGAACTTGAAGTGATAATTGCTGCAAATCAAAGAATTAGTGATGAAGCTAATAAACTGACACAGGCACTCAAAGGCGATGTCAAAAAGCAGGGGAATTGGGGCGAAATAATCTTGGAGCGTGTTTTGGAAGCATCGGGGCTAAGAAAAGGCGAAGAATATCATCGCGAGCAGGTAGTGGAAGGAGTGTTCGGCGAAGTACAACGCCCTGATGTAATTGTTTATCTTCCTGACAATAAGCATATTGTAATTGATTCAAAGGTATCTCTTACCGCTTATGAAAGAATGGTTGATTGTGAAGAAAACCGGTATGAACAATTATTAAAAGAGCATGTTTTGTCCCTGAAAAAGCACGTTAAAGAACTTGCCGACAAAAATTATCCAAATTCTGCCCAACTTAATGCTCCCGACTTTGTGTTAATGTTTATGCCGATTGAAGCATCTTTTTCAATAGCAATGCAAACTGACAATGAGCTATTTACATACGCTTGGGAGAAAAAAGTTGTTATTGTCAGTCCAACAACTTTGCTTACTTCGCTCAAAACCATAGCAAGTGTTTGGAAACAGGAAAGTCAGACGAAAAATGTGCTCGAAATAGCAAAAGAAAGCGGGTTGCTTTACGATAAATTTGTTGCTTTTACCGAAGATATGCTTAAAGTTGGCAAAAATATGGATGATGCCAAAAGAACATATTCCGATGCAATGAACAAGCTTGTAGAGTCCTCGCGCAGAGGCGACACCATCGTTGGACGAATGGAACGAATAAGGAAACTGGGAGCAAACACAAGCAAATCGTTCGACAAAAAAATTGTGGACAGGGCTTTGGATAATGATGAAAGACTGCTTTTTGAATTGAAAGATGAGTAAAGAACAATTTTAAATAATGACAGAAAAGTGAAAATCCTATTTATATCGCCGCATTATCGTTCGTTTCTTCAAGTACAAGGGGGTGGAGAACAGCGCACCTATCTGTTTATCAAAGCATTAACAATGTTTGCCGATGTTGATTTTTTGGCATTTCACAGTGCGGCAGGATTTGACGAACTCCCTATAAACGTTGTATATCAGCAAGATGTATGTGATGATGTAAAGAGTTCCAAGTTGCAAAAATGGTTGCCTGTGTTCAAATTTTGGGACACAAAGGCACTTTTCCCTGTTTCTGAAAGTAGAGCGGATATTGTACAAAAAATTGTGCAAGAGACTGATTATGATTTAATTGTAACTCATTACATACCAAGAGCAATGGAGTTTGATTTGCTGAGATATGCTCGAAAACTCTGGATAGATGTAGATGACTTGCCCGAAGATAAATTTCTCTGGATGGCCAAGTCTGCTACAAGCCGTTCGAGCAGGATACGTTATTGGCTTTTATCGAAAATTGCTAAAATTCACACAAAAGCAATTGTAAAAAAAATACAAAAGGCTACTTTTCCCAATCCTAATGTCGTAGAAAATTGTCAAGGAGTTTATTTGCCCAACATTCCCTTTTATTCAACTACCTGCACGGCGGCAGATTTTAAGCGAGTAGAAAAACGGATTTTCTTTGTAGGCAGTTTGGGGTACAAACCGAATTATATGGGAATAAACTATTTTTTAGAAAATATTTATCCGCTATTACTTAAAAAACAGCCTGATACGCAGTTTTACATTGCAGGAACAATGGATCAGAACGATACGGCTTTTGAGCGATGGACAGCGTATCCGAATGTGCATCTGCTTGGCTTTGTGGATGATTTGCAGGCGGAATACGAAAAAAGTCGTGTGGTGCTTGTTCCCATATACAATGGTGCAGGAACGAACATCAAGGTTGTCGAGGCATTGCAGATGAACCGCGCCTGTGCTGTTTCCGAATTTGTAACACGAGGATTTTCAATTTTTTTTGAAGATAAAAAAGATTATTTTGTTGCCCATTCCAATGAGGAATACATAGAAATTTTGGATAAGTTATTGACCGATGAAAAATTAAATAATCAAACAGCCGAAAATGGACGTAAAAAAGTGCAACAACATTTTTCGTTTGCTGCATTTGCTGCAAAAGTGAAGGAAATTTTTATCAGCATTGATTGTTGAATTGAAAACACATAATTTACCGACATGTTTTATGTTTTTTTTATAACTTTGCGGTGAAAAAAAAATAATATGAATTAATATAAAATTTTACGGATATGACACATATCAATACGGCTATCTGTTGTTATACCCTTATACAATGTAGAAAAATACTTTGTCGATTGTTTGCAAAGTATTTATAATCAGGATATTCCCGAAAATGAATAACTCACAACCCCTAATATCATTGCTTGTAGCCAATTTCAATAATGGTGAATTTATTGAAGAAACACTACAATCAGCAGTAGATCAGACTTATACAAACATTGAGATAGTTGTTATAGATGATGCTTCGATGGATAGTTCTGTGGAAAAAGTTAAAGCATTTGTAGAAAAAAATCCTGCTGCCAATATACATTTTTTTGTTAATGAAAAAAATTCGGGTGGCTGTGGAAGTATTAAAAATCAGTGTATTGCATTTTCAAAAGGCGAATATTTTGCTTTTCTCGACCCTGAGGACACTATTGAGCCGAATGCGGTGGAGGAGTTACTGAAAGTTCATCTTGAAAATCAATCTTTTAGCATCGTTTATTGCACGCATTGGCTTTGCAATGAAAAACTTGAACCGCAGAGCATTTCCACATGGGTTGGTAAAATTCCCGATGGACAATCGCACCTGACATCGACAGACGGGCATATTTCGGCATTTGCACTCTGTAAACGTGCTGATTACGACAAAACGGATGGCATCAATCCAACCTACCAAGTTGCCGAAGACCAGGATTTGTACTTGAAAATGGAGGAAATTGCACCTGTTTATTATATCGACAAGCCGCTCTATTACTACCGCAAGCACGACCACAACTCATCTTGGAACGAACAAAAACAACACCACAATCTTTTTTGGTATCACCTTGCACAAAACGCTGCCCGCAAACGGCGCAAACAGCACCAGACCGCCGCAGTGAATTTTACCAAAAAACAAATTGATAAGAAAAATTTCGGTTATCACATTCAAATGGCTAAATTTTATCGAAGAAAAGGCAATTTTTTGCTGTCATTGAAAGAATATTTTAAGGCATTGCCGTATTGTTATACATTTATTTTAAGCAGATAATTCAAAAAAAACAGTAACTTTGTATGCAAATAACAGGAAAAATTGAGCGTGTCGGCTCTGATAAAAAAGGTTATTGGAAAGTCAATCTATAAATGATTCCATAAATCTCGCTGTAAAAAACGAGTTATCAGAAAACGGCATGTATTTTACCGTTTTGACGAAACCGTAATTTTGTTAAAAAAGAAAATTTGTTCTACGGACACAAATGCAATTATCACGTAAGGTCTGCATCTCATTGTTCATTACTCATTATTCGTTATTCATTATTTCTGTCCGCAGGACAGAAATGCAACATTTCATTATTCATGAAAAGAAAAGTTTTCCCATTCTATTTTTTTTTAATGTTTTTTAACATCGAATTACATTGCTGATTTCCAATAGAATACGCTATTTCTTTCAAATAAAAATTCAAAAATGTATTGTATATTCAAAAATAACATATACTTTTGTAACATTTTATATTAGTAATTAATTGTTTGATAAATTTTAAAATGTATGAAGAAGTTTATTATGTCAGTCATGGCAACTTTGTTTGCTATGTATGGAGCGGCACAACCTTATAGCGTGCCTTTTACGGAGGATTTTGAAGGTCCTACCGTAAGTACTAACTGGACAATGCACTCCAATTCCATAAATACTTGGATTATTGGTTCAGCGACAGGAAATCAGAGTGCTAAATCCCTGTATATCACTAACAACGATGGTTCTTTCAACGGATATAACAATACCGTTGATACTTACACAACGGCGTACACTACCATTGATTTTGGCAATTTTGCCGACTATGCTATTTCGTTTGACTGGGCAATACAGGCGGAGAGTACCATCTGGGACAGAGTGGAGGTTTTTCTTATCCCTGAGGATCTGGAAGTCCCTACCGTTTGGAATAGAACTGTTGTGTCTGGCTGGATTACCGATGCAGGTGCACGGCGTTTAGGAGTGTTTTACGGACAGTCAACCTGGCAATACGTAAGAGTCATCGTTGACGGCTCTTACGCGACTAATACAACAAAAAAACTTGTATTTATGTTTTCCTGTAATACCAATACGGGTAATGGTCCAGTTTCTATTGACAATCTCAGTATTGTTGGGAATGATTGTGTCAGTCCAACCTCTGTAGTGGTATCAGACATCACTCCGATTCAGGCACAAATTTCCTGGTCAGCAGGCTCGGGATCATCGTGGAACGTGCTTGTGTCTCCTGTTCCCGTATCCGATTTTACTGTCGCAGTTCCGACTGCTACAGCAGTTTCCGCACCATATTACACGGCAACAGGTTTGACCGCAAATACGCAATACTATGTTTATGCGCAGACTAATTGCGGTGGAACAGCAGGAACAAGTGAATGGACAAGTCCTGTGATATTCAGAGCATCATGCACCCCAACATTGCCATGGTCAGATAATTTTGACAGTTATGATTATACTGCCATGCCTCCTTGCTGGACACGGTCTCAGCAATATTCAATGACAGGAGATGCAATATACCCAAGAGTTTCACAAAGTAACAGCACCAGGTATTACTCACCCTTAAAAAGTTTACATTTTTATTCTCTTGCTACTGGTGTTACGGAAATGATTGCATCTCCTCAGTTTGCTGAAGAGGCAAATACTTTGGAGGTAAGTTTCTACTTGAACAGAGCCGGGGCCACTGCAGGCACGTTTGAAGTTGGTGTAATGTCAAATCCTTCAAACCCAAGTACTTTTTATTTAATTCAGAGCGTAACGCCCTCGGTCTATAATACTTGGCTTTTCAATGAGATTTCGCTTGCAAGTGCTCCTACAGGTTATCACTATATTGCCTTCAAACAAGTTACCTCTGGGCTTGGGGGGACGTATAATCTTGATGATGTTAGTGTTGTCGCTTTGCCTGCTTGTCCTAAACCGACAAATGTTACGGTATCCAATATAACAGGTAACAGTGCGAATATCTCCTGGACAGCAGGCGGTACGGAATCTACGTGGAATGTAGTTGTTTCAACTGTTCCCGTAACCAATTTCACTCCTGTAATTCCATCTACTACTACTAATAACCCTTACCTTGCAACAGGCTTAAGCCCAAGCACGCTATATTACGTATATGTTCAGGCTATTTGCGATGGCAGTACAAGCGACTGGACAGCGGCAGTAACATTCAGAACGTATTGCAATACAGTAACATCATTACCCTGGACAGATAATTTTGACAGTTATACCAATGCAACTGTCCCTGCTTGCTGGATGCAAACTCAACCATACACCGCCACCGGTGGCGGCAGTGCCTATCCAAGAGTTACTAACGATGATCATCACTCAGGCAGCAGAAGCCTTGATTTTCACGGTCACGGAACGGAAATAGTGGCAACTCCCATGTTTGATGCAGATGTAAGCACCTTGGAAGCAGGTTTTTGGTTGCATAAGGAAGGTCCTAATTCGGGTACGTTTGAAGTTGGTGTGATGTATGACCCCTTAGATCCAGGCACTTTTTTTAGAGTTGAGTACGTAACGCCTGACGATGGCACCCCCTGGGTTTATATTGAAGTTCCGCTTAACAATGCACCTCCCGGTTATCATTATATTGCTTTCAAACAAGTTGCAGATATCACTGGCTTGTGGTACTATTACCTTGATGATGTTGATATTCACCTTTTGCCTGACTGTGTCAAACCTCGCGATGTGGGAGTATCAAACATCGGTCGAACCACAGCAGAAATCAACTGGGGAGAGGGTAATTTGGAAACAGCGTGGAATGTTATTATTTCCACAACTGCCATAGCCGATTTTAATACCGTAGATCCTGCATTAGTACATACGGTTACCGTAGCACCGGGTTACTACGCGGCAGGCTTAAACCCCGGTACGCAGTACTACGTGTACGTACAGGCAGACTGCGAAGGAGCAGGAACAAGTGTATGGACAAATGCAGTTACGTTCAGAACCTACTGCAATGCAGTAGGTACATTGCCATGGCCAGACGGTTTTGACAGTTATACCAATGGAGATGTCCCCTCTTGCTGGATACAGGTTGAGTCATACAATGGCGACGGCACCGGAAACGCATACCCAAAAGTTACTACCGCACAATATCACGCAGGCGGCAAGAGCCTTGCCTTTGTTGGACCCGTAGTGGAAACGGTGGCTATTCCAGAGTTTACCGTAGAAACAAACACTTTGGGAGTAAGTTTTTGGTTGAAAAGGGAAAGTTCTACTTCAGGGGCATTTGCAGTTGGTGTAATGTCAGATCCTGCAAATCCGGACACTTTCGTGCCAATTCAAGATGTAACACCTGGAACAAGTGACTGGACTTACTTTGATATTTCGCTTGCAGAGGCAAATAACGGCTATCATTATGTTGCTTTCAGACGGACTACCACCAGTTTAACCTATGCATACTGGCTTGACGATGTTAATGTTCACGTGTTGCCATCCTGCCCCAAACCTGATGCAGTAGCTGTATCAGGCATTGGCACAACAACGGCAAATATTGGCTGGACAGCAGGTGGTACGGAAACAACGTGGAACATAGTTGTATCAACCGTTCCGTTAACCGACTTTAATTCTGCATCGCCGGTTGTTGCCACCAATCCCTACATTGCAACAGGCTTGACCCAAAATACGCCATACTACGTTTATGTACAGGCTGACTGTGGAGGAACAAACGGAACAAGTGTATGGACAAGTGCGGTTACATTCAGAACACACTGCGGTGCATTAACAAGTTCGTCTTTGGTAGAAAATTTTGACAGTTATGCCAATGCTGCTGCCCCCCCCTGCTGGGTACAGGTTCTGCCTCACAACGGATACCCCAGAGTTACCAACTCAGTTAACCACTCATCTTCCAACAGTTTGCAATTTGATGGCACACAAACGCAAATAATTGCAACACCCGAATTTCCGGTAGAGGTAAATACTTTTGAGGTAACTTTCTGGTTGAACAAAAATAATACCAATGCAGGCACATTTGAAGTCGGTGTAATGTCTGATGCTTCAAATCCAGCCACTTTTGTGGCAATTCAAACCATAACACCGTCAAATACCATTTGGAACTATATTGAAGTTCCGCTTCATACAGCATCTATGGGCAATCATTTTATTGCTTTCAGACAAAATTTTCCATCTTCAGGGAACTATTACATTGATGATGTTAATGTTCATTTGTTGCCCCCCTGTATTAAACCAAACTCTGTGGGACTGTCAAGTCTCGGCTCAACAACAGCAGATATCAGTTGGATAGCAGGTTACACGGAAACGGCATGGAATGTAGTTGTTTCAACTGTTCAGTTAACCGATCCTTCTACTGCAAGTTTTGTTACCACATCTAACAGTTATCCTTATACCATAACGGGTTTAACGCCAAGTACACGATACTACGTCTATGTACAATCCAATTGTGGTACGGAGGGAACAAGTACGTGGACAGAAGCTGTAACATTCAAAACGCTATGCGGTGCAGTATTGGGAACAACCTGGTCGGAAAATTTTGATGCCGCTGCAAATAATTCTATACCTGATTGCTGGACACAGGTTGAAACATGCACCTCTGCAAGCGATATATACCCAATGATTATTTCTTATGTTGCTCATTCACCTTCCAAAAGCTTGATGTTCCGCGGCAGTCAACCGCAGTCGGTTGCAACCCCCATATTTGACGTAGAGGCATACACAATGACTGTAGATTTTTGGTTTACAATGGACATGCTAAACAGTGAGCTTGAAGTTGGGGTAATGTCCGATGCCGGAAACAAAAACACATTCATGTTGGTTGAGACCGTAAGCGCAGAGGTTATTAACACCTGGACTCATGCTACTGTTTCGTTTGCCTACGTGCCCGAAGGCTATCATTTTGTTGTTTTCAGACAAAATATCGCCGGTACTGATTTCTGTCGGATTGATGATGTACAGATTATTTCTACCCCAGTTATACCTCTGTCAGTTATAACTGAGGCAGCCGACGACATCACCTCAACAGGTGCTACATTGCACAAATTGGTAACAGAAGGCACATATCCTGTTGTTTCAGAGGGTTTCAGATATAAAGCGACAAGTGCTACACAATGGTCAAACATAACGACAACTGCCGCCGCAGAACCTGTACCTGTAAGCCTTACTCCGAACACTGTATACGAGTTTTTCGCCTATGGGTCGGCAACAATCGGCGGACCAGTTTATGGAGACACCATGACCTTTACCACTACAAATGGTCCCGTACCTCCGATAGTTGTAACAGATCCTGCAACATCCGTTACTCAGACCACCGCTACATTAAACAAAACAATAACAGCCAACACAGAGACTATTACAGCCGAAGGGTTTGATTACAGAGCAACAGAGGATCTTAATTGGATAGACACAGGAGCCAACGGCAACTTGACAGGTTTGACAGCAGCTACATTTTACGACTTCCGTGCCTATGCCATTGCCGGAAGTAATACATATTACGGCAATCCTGTAACGTTCAAAACTTTGGAACACGTCCTTCCGATAATAACTACTCTGGCTGCAACCGACATCGAATGTACAACCGCAACACTGAACAAAACAGTAGTTCCGGGCACAGAGGCTACCACTGTCGATGGCTTTGAGTACAGAAAAGTCGGCGATAACAATTGGAGTACTAATGCAGGCGGCAATTTGACAGGCTTGACACAGGCAACGGAATATGAGTTTCGCGGGTACGTTACCACTGTTTCAGGCATTACCCACTACGGTGGTACTATGAGGTTTATAACTCAGCAATGTGTTGGCTATGAAACAGCCGATGACAACGAGTTATTAATCTATCCCAACCCTGCCAATTCAATGGTAATGGTTAACATAGAGGGCTTGAACACGTCAGCCAAAGTAACGGTAACCGACGTCAATGGCAAACTCATCGAAACCCTGACAATCAACGCAGGAGACAACAGGGCAGAATTTGACGTTGCCAACTACGCAGACGGAACATACATTGTAAGAGTGATTTCCGAGAATATCAACAGGATAGAAAAGTTGATAGTGAAAAAGTAATTACCAATCAAAAAAAGCCGCTCTTCCAAAAGAGCGGCTTTTTTTGATTAATTAATAATGAAAAATGAACAGTTAATAATAGAGAACGCCGTTGTTCAGATATACATTTTTGTCATTGCCTCATCAGGTCGCTCATAATGCCGTCTGAAATAAAAACACCTCTTTCCGTCAGTTTTAGCCGGTTGTTTTTGAGTTCCAAAACCGAATTTTTAAGGTGCTTTTCTGCATTTTGCATACAGTATTCAAGGCTGTCTTTGCCAAAACAAAATTCCAATTTTGCCAAATCAATACCTTTGTCTGTTCGTAATGATAAAAAAACCTGCTCGTTGTATTTTTCAGTTTCGGAAAGCACTTCTTTTTCAAATAAGGTGCAGTTATTTTCAACGCTTTTACAGTACTTTTCAATATCTGAAACATTCCATTGACGGCAATTTCCGTCAAATGAATGAGCCGAAGCTCCGACTCCCAAGTAATTCGCACCGTGCCAATAACCCGAATTATGCCGTGAATGAAAGTCCGGCGCGCTAAAATTTGATATTTCATAATGCTCAAGACCAACACCTTTTAATTTTGTTATCAAGGTATTAAAAAACTTTTCGCTCATCTCTTGAGAGAGTTCCGAAATCTCTTTTTTGTGCCTCAACAAACTCAATTTTGTACCCTGCTCATAACTTAAAGAATATGCCGAAATATGCCGAACATTTAAGTTAATCGCCTTATTTATAGTATTCTGCCAACTTTTGAGAGTTTGATTCGGCAGCGAATACATCAAATCCACACTGATATTGCCAAAACCATGATTTTGGAGTATTTTTACGCTGTTTTTGGCTTTTTGCGCATCGTGTCGGCGATTTAGAAACTTCAATTCGTCATCGTTGAAACTCTGAATGCCAATGCTTATTCTGTTGAAAGGAAAGGATTTTAATAAATCGGCATAATTTAGTGTTATATCTTCAGGGTTGCATTCCAGCGTGATTTCGGCATTTTGTTCAACAACAAAATTTCTGGAAACTGTATCAAAAATTTTCTCAAAATCCTCCTGCAACAAAAGTGAAGGTGTACCCCCTCCAAAATAAATAGTATCCAATTTGTTATCAGGCAGATAATTCTTTCTCAAAACTAATTCCGAACACAAGGCATCAACGTACCTGTCCTTAAAATTTTGATTTACGGAACTAAAAAAATTGCAGTAGATACATCTACTTTTGCAAAAAGGAATGTGAATGTAAAGCATGTTCATAATAGTAAAAGTAGATACAAAGTTAGTGAAAAAATAACTGAATAACTGAAAATACAATACGATTAACGCAATCAGTTATTCGGCTATTGAATTAATCAGTTATTCATTTATTCATTTATGGCCGTAGGACAAAATATGGGTAGTGTCCTGATATTATTGTTATATAAAAATCATTAACTCGCTGTTTATCAGCATTTTATTTTTCTCATTGCCATTTGAATCAATTTTTTAAGACCAATTTTAGCCGAAAAAAT
>JAITNR010000094.1 GCA_031290375.1 Prevotellaceae bacterium
TCCCCGAAAATCAGGGGGCTTACTTTTGAAAAGCAACAATTTTACAAAATAAAATACCTGATTATCAGTAAATTACAAAAACAAATAAATGAAAACCAACTTTAGCGGACAATAATGAAAATAAATATAAGTTATTTATTTTTCATCCCTTAGCTTTTTTTGTTTTTGGCAATTATAAAAAATATTGTAACTTCGCAGAAAAATAGAATCAAAAATGGGCGATTTTCTTTCAAAAGCAATATCTTTTCGGCTAACTTGTGCGTTGGTTGCCGGAGTGCTTTTGTGCGAGTTTATCGGGTTTGCGTGGTGGTGGTGGTTTGGTTTGTCGCTGTTTGGATTGCTGCTAATTTCAATTTTCTTCAGTTTCAAAAATCTTGCAAAAGCCTACCACTTTGATTGGTTGTTCGGGCTTGGAATTTTGATTTTAGTTGCCTCGCTTGGCTTTTTTAGAACCAACCAATACAAAGATAATCAATCACTTGCATTTGACGGAAAGGAAGGAATTTTTGAAGTTACACTTGCAGACTTTCCCTCTGAAAAGCAAAATTCTGTTTTGGCTTATGCAGAACTGAATTCGTACTTGAATTCGTCTAAAATTGAGCAACTTAACGGTAAAATCATACTCTATCTGGCAAAAGACAGCAATTCGCTAAGGCTAAAATCAGGCGATAAACTATTGATAACTACTGAATTATCTCTACCTCAAAAGAAAAACAATCCCGATGAATTTGATTTTGGAACGTATATGCAGCATAAAGGGTATTGTGCCTCAGGCTACGTTCACAACGGACATTGGCGGAAGATTGGCGAGGACAAGAGTTTTTCTATTTTTAGACTTTCACAAAATTGCCGCATCTATTTGCTTGATATTCTGAAGGAAATGAACTTGTCGGGTGATGAGTTTGGTTTGGCTGCCGCTTTGACTTTGGGGTATCGCGATGCCATAAATCCCGAACTTAGAGACAGTTACGCTGCTACAGGTGCTACTCACGTGCTGTCTGTGAGTGGGTTACACGTGGGCGTGGTATATGTGGTGCTGAATTTTCTGCTTTCATTTATGGATAAGGGCAAACGCAAAAGTCACATTAAGTCTGTGATAATCATAGTTTTTCTGTGGTTCTATTCGTTCATTGCGGGGCTTTGTCCGTCTATCTGTCGGGCAACACTGATGTTTTCGCTTTTGGCTGTCGGCACATTATTCAACAAAAAACCAAGTATTTACGATACTATTTTTAACTCTGCCTTTATTCTTCTGATAATAAATCCTTTATGGATTTTTGATTTGGGATTTCAACTCTCATATTCGGCTCTTTTGTCCATAGTCTATTTTCAACCCAGGATTGTTAACTTGTTTAATATCAAATCAAAAGCATTTTTATGGCTTTGGGAACTTACTTCCGTTTCTATTGCGGCTCAACTCGGCACTGCTCCGATAGCACTATACTATTTCAGTCAATTTCCCTATTATTTTCTACTATCAAACATCGTTGTGATACCTATTTCGAGCCTTATAATCTACTTTGCCACAGCACTTTTTGCCCTCTATAAAGTGCCATTTCTCAACACCGTCATCGCTTTTTGTTTGGAATGGATTCTCAAAATGATGAATTTTCTTGTGAGATTTATCGAAAATTTGCCTAATGCTTTGGGTATTACCTATTTAACCTTCGGGCAAATGCTTTTGCTTTACGGTGTGGTTTTTGCTTTCGGTTACCTTTGCTACAAAAGAGAGTTTCGTCCGATATTGTTTGGATTGGCATGTCTGACTTTATTCTTTGTTTCAGTTACCTTTCAAAATTTTGATAATCACAAATTTAATGAATTAGTAATTTTCAATGATAATAGAAATATTTTTGTTAACGTCATTGATAATAACCAAAATATGGTTTTAGCAAATGATTTTGCTATGGTAGAAAAACTTGCAAAAACCTTTTGGCGACACCACAACTGTCAGACGCCGATTTATGAAAATTTTGACAGCCTGATTTTTGCCAAACCCTTAGTATTCGACAACAAAAAAATATTGATTTTAACAGACGATATTTTTTATAAAACTTATGCCAAAGAACCATTGCGAGTTGATTATCTTGTAGTTACAAAAGATATTTTCCCTAACGACAACCTGTTGAAATACTATTTTTCGCCTGAAACACTGATTGTGGCGGGCAATGTTTCCTCAAAGAACTCGCAAAAGTTCGGCGATATATCACAAAAATATGGTGTCAAATTCTACTCCGTCGGTCTGCAAGGGGCATTTGTAATTGATGGGAATGAGTAAATAACGAAAGACAAACATCCTGACTTCGACATTCTACCCCAAAATCCCTAACCACAAGTTGTGTAAAAATGGCAATGTAAGAATACAAATCATTTAAAACGAGCGTATTGATAATAAGATGCGGCAAAAAGAAATTTATAATAACTACTTTGCTCTTTCCACGTATGAGCCATTTCTGGTATCGACCTTGATTTTCTCGCCTGTATTGATAAACAAGGGCACACGCACTTCTGCGCCATTCTCCATTGTGGCAGGTTTCAGAGTATTGGTTGCGGTGTCGCCCTTGATACCGGGTTCGGTGTAGGCTACCTCCAATATCACGTGCGTAGGCATATCGGCAAAGAGAACTGTTTCGGATTCAGCGTGCACCACTATCTCCAATACATCGCCTTCTTTCATATATTCAACGCCGTTAATCAGGCTTGCAGGGATTGCAACCTGGTCAAAAGTTTCGTTGTTCATCATCACGCAACCCATATCGTCTCTGTAAAGAAACTGGCAGGCACGGCGTTCGATTCTGACCTCTTCCACCTTAACACCGGAAGTCCAAGTCTTGTCAATAACTCGTCCTGTGGTTACATTTTTCAACTTTGTTCTTACGAAGGCAGGACCTTTGCCCGGCTTGACGTGAAGAAATTCAACTATAAAAAAGTACTGTCCGTCAATATCAAGACACATTCCGTTTTTAAAATCTGCTGTTGTTGCCATTATTTTGGATTTATAACTTTCAAAAAAACAATTAAAAATTTTAAAGTGCAAAGTTAAAAAAAAAAAATGAATATTCATTGTTGGATTTCGCGTCATTGAGAGGAACGAAGCAATCCAGGAACATTTTACGTCTTATTTATTTTTCATTGCTTAACTTAAACGAAAAATATTTTTGGGAAAAATAACTGAAAACTGCTGTTATCAGGCTGATTAACAATTGTGATGGCGTTGGAAAAAGTCCGCAGATTTCAACAAACAACTTTAACCCCCAGTAATTAATTGTCAAACAGCATATTACAACTAAAAGATAACGCATAATCTGGCTTCTTCCTCTGATGTTGGACTCGGAAAAACTGACATATCTGCCAAGCCAAAAACCTGTAATAAAAGTTATCGGAAACTGCACCAAAAACGCCGCAATATAAGGAGTAAAGGCAATGAAACCCAAATCGACAACCTGTTTTTTAAAGACAAAATTGTATAAAAAGGCAAACAGCAACAGCCCTAAAACCACATTTGCAACACCGCATACACCATAACGAAAAAATTGCTTCGTACAAAATTTTCTAAACGGAAAATGAAAAAAATCAACAAAATTGCCTACTTTTTGACCTAAAAATTTACTTATCGGAGTGCGCATATTGTTAAAATTCAGCAGTTTTGAAATACAAATTAATTTTACTAACTTTGCATATTATTTTTTACAAAAGTACGAAAAAAACTGAATATGCGCAAGATAACCCCCAAAAAACGTTTTGGACAGCATTTTCTCAAAGATTTGAGCATTGCCGAACGGATTGCCGATACCATTTACACAGACGTTAAAAATGTTTTGGAAGTGGGACCGGGAATGGGTGCACTAACACAGTTTCTGCTTAACAATCAAGATATAGACCTGAAAGCCGTTGAAGTTGATATGGCTTCGTATGACTATTTGCAAGAAAAATATCCTCAACTCAAAATTTTCAGAGAAGATTTTCTGAAAATGGATTTTTCGCAAATATTTGCTAACCAAACATTTGGCATAATTGGTAATTTTCCTTACAATATCTCGACACAAATTCTGTTTAAAATACTGGAAAACAGAGATAGAGTGTCGTTTTTTGCGGGGATGTTTCAAAAGGAAGTGGCTGAACGGATTTGTGCCGCAAACGGCAGCAAAACCTACGGAATTACGAGCGTTTTGGCTCAGGCTTTCTACAAAGTTGAGTATATTCTCACCGTTTTTGAACACGTTTTTGTGCCTCCACCCAAGGTCAAATCGGCTGTTATTCGCTTGACAAGGAACGAAGTAAAAAAGTTGAACTGCAACGAAAAACTCTTCTTTGACGTAGTGAAAACAGCCTTCAATCAAAGACGCAAAACTTTGCGAAATTCGCTGAAAAGTTTTGAAGCACGATCCTGTCCGTCAAACAAATTAAAAACCACAATTTATAAAAACGATATTACTGATTACAATACTGAATCAAACAATTATTCACATAACGATATTTTTAATCTTAGACCTGAGCAACTGTCAGTAACTCAATTTATTTATCTTACAAATTTAATAGAAGAAAGAATTAATCAAAATCATTCACTAGTTTAGTTTCTGCAATTTTTGGCAGAACGAAACTGCTAAAAATAAGGAAATTATGTCAGAATTCAGATTTTTTTACCACGAAGACAACCGCATTAAAATGTCCCGCTCAATGGACACAATAAAAACGGTCCCAATTGAAATGTTCCTTTGGATTGACCTAAACGACGTAACGCTCGAAGTGGAGAGCGAACTGGAACAGTTTCTCAAAATTTACATTCAGGAAGAAGAAGAGATGGAAGAGATTGAGATTTCGTCCAGATATATGGAAACTTCAGATTCCATCGTACTAAATTCTTCTTTTCTGCTTGACAGCTTCGAGGAAGAAACCATATCCTTTATTGTAAAAAATGGAATTTTGGTGTCGGTTCGCAGTCAATATCTGCGTTCGTTTAACGAAACGGTAAAAAAAATATTCGCCAACCCTCGCAACTACCAAACGGGCTATCACATCTTGGTGGATTTACTCGAAACCCGAGTCGATTACGATGCCGATATGATAGAGGATATGACACGAAAAATCACCATTTTAAGTAATAAAATCAAAACAGAAGACGATGCCGACGAGGATGCAATGATAGATATAAAAAACTTGCAGGAAAAAACTATGATTATTCGAGAAAATATAGTTGATAAACAGCGAGTTTGCTCAAACATGCTCAAAAGTGAGTTGTTGCCCATAGATGCGCGCAACAAATTGAGTATCATAATTAAAGACATAAATTCTCTGTTTGAGCACACCCGTTTTGGCTTCGACAGACTTGAATATCTGCAAGATGCCGTTCTCGGTCTTATCAACATTCAGCAGAACAGGATAATAAAGATTTTCACCATTGTAACCGTGATTTTTATGCCTCCAACGCTTGTGGCGAGTATTTACGGAATGAACTTTGATGTTATGCCTGAGTTGCATTTCAAATACGGTTATCTAATGGCTATTGCGGCGATGATTTTGTGTGTTGCGGGCATTTTGCTGCTTTTTAAGAGAAAAAAATGGCTCTGATAATTAATAATTTAAAAAAAAATATAAAATCTTATGTACTTTGCATTTCCTAAATTTGCGTTTGCCTTTTTGGCATACCTAATTCCTGTGGGGCTTTTTTACTTGACCATTCGTAAAAAAATACCTACAAGGTCGTTTAAAATTTTCTATTGGTCTGTGTCACTGTTTTTTGCAGTTGCATTTCTGATAATCCGGTACTACACACCACACATTGGCAGTTGGAAAATTCAAATGCCTACAACGTGGCTTATATGGCTCTATCTGCTGGTTTTAGTGCCATTTCTTGTTTTTGCTGTCTTCTATTGGCTCGATTTGCTGTTCAATAAAATATTTGGCAAAAATAAATGTAAATTACGGTATTTCATCGGGTTTCCGCTAATGGCAATCTTTATGCTTTTCTACATTCAAGGAATGTTCAACCGGTTTAATTTGGAGGTGAGGCACGAAGTGGTAGAGGTGGAAAATCTGCCCGAAAGTTTTGATGCCCTGAAAATTGCCGTCATAGGCGACACACATTTGGCTAACCTGTACAGAGGGGGTAAATGTTTTGAAAAACTGCGGCAAATAATTGATGATGAGCAAGTTGATTTGATACTTTTTACAGGCGATCTGGTCAATACCACAGCAATAGAGGCAAATAAATACACAAATTTTTTTAGAACTTTTAAGGCTAAATATGGAAAATATGCCGTTATGGGTAATCACGACTTTTGCGGTTACTATCCATTCAGCAATCCGCTGGCACAACAAACCAATATTGATGGCGTCAAACTTAATTATCAACTAATGAAATTCTGGCTTTTGGACAACGATTTTGTAATTTTGGAGCAAGACAGTTTGAATCAAATTTGCATTATAGGTATTGATCAAACAGGTGATATTAAGAGTGTTATGAAAAATATACCGCAAAACACCTTCAAAATTCTGTTGACTCACAACCCGCAAATCTGGGACAGGCAAATTGTTGGCAAAGAGGATATAGCACTTACTATTTCGGGGCATACTCATGCTTTGCAGTGTGCATTTAGGGCGTTTGGTAAAGAGTTTTCACCTGCTTCGTGGTTTTTTGAACAGTGGGACGGACTTTACCAAAAGGGCAACCAACAACTCTTTATAACGCGCGGCATTGGCTATGCAGGCATTCCATCAAGAATTGGGTTAGGACCCGAAGTTTCGTTTTTAACACTAAAAAGAAAAAAGTAAAACGTTGAAAATAAGACAGTAAATTCAAGTCGCGTATTTTGACTGTTAGGTCAGTGTTAAAAAATCCGTAAGTACTTGTGCATTGAAACTCACTGCGAGACAGCGGGGTATGGTTTTTGAGGAGAGTATCCGTCACGAAGACGCCCGTGAAGCTGGCAGTGAATAGCTTTGTTACGGGACAGTCTGACAAACATGTTGCATTTGACAAAAATCGGCTATTTACGGTAAGCCAAACAGCAAATCTCAACCTCACTGCATCTTCCGCATGACAGTCAATCCGTCCCTTATTGGCAGGATAATTTTTTCAATTCTGTTGTCAGAGGCAATAAAATTGTTAAAATCAATCAACTTTTTTGTCTGGTTATCACCACTTTGGGTGGGGTGTAAAATTTTTTCACCCCAAAGGGTATTGTCTGCAATGATAAAACCACCTTTTCTGACTTTGGGCAATGCTACTCTGTAGAAATCCAAATAAAGCCGCTTGTCTGCATCAAGAAAAACCATATCAAAAACCGTATCCAACTTCGGAATAATGTCCAAAGCGTTGCCAATATGCAAGGTAATTTTCTCATTATAAGGCGATTGTGCTAAGTTTTCACGTATAACATCTTCCAGCTCATCATCAATTTCTATTGTGTGAATGTGTCCGCTATCTTCCAATCCTTCGGCAAAGCAGAGAGCGGAATATCCCGTAAATGTGCCTATTTCGAGAATATTTTTTGGAGCAATCATTGTGGTAAGCATCTTGAGTAGCCTTCCCTGAAAATGCCCCGACACCATTCGCGGATTTATAAAACGGGTATAGGTTTTTCGTTCCAAAACACTCAGATAATCAGGCTCTTTGTCGATATGCGAGAGTATGTATTCTTCGAGGCTCATTTTTTGGATTGTGAATTGCGGGTAAATAATTCGCTGATTAAGAAATGGCTAAATTAATCCAAAAGTTTTTTCAAAAGTTCAAAAGTTCGTTTCGGGGCATCTTTCCAAAAATCAAAATATTGAGAGGTGTTGTCATGGCTCATTTCCGGGGTGTCGGAGATGACACGAATTGACACAAACGGCACATTCCGCAGGTAGCAGACATGAGCCATCGCCGCACTCTCCATATCCACTGCCAGAGAATTAGGAAAATTAGTTTTAATTGTCTGTAGCCCTGTGAGTTCCGTAATAAATTGGTCGCCTGTACAAATCAGCCCAAAATGTGTGTTATTTGTGGAGAGAGCCTTTAATTTTTGCAGCATAACCTTACTGCCCTCAAAATAGAGCGGCAAGCCCTGCACCTGCCCCCACGAACCGTCTCCACACCAAACATCGTGGTAGGCGCACTTTGTGGAAACAACCACATCTCCAACGCTCAAACCTTTGTCAATACCACCAGCAACTCCTGTATTTATCGCATAATCGGGATCAAAAATACCTATCAGTTCCGACAACTGAACGGCAGCATTTACCTTACCAATACCGCACCTCACCAAAACCACTTCATTATTGGCAATCTGTCCCTTGATGAAAGAAATATTTTTTTCAAAAATTTCTTCATAATTTTCAAAAATATTCTTAACCAAGTCAAATTCCGCTTGCAGTGCTACTATTATTGCTATTTTCAGGCATTCAGACATTGAATTGCAGTCAATTATTTTGTACTTTTTTATCATTAAAGTACCCTCGTACGGAATCGAACCGTAACCAAGAGAACCGGAAACTCTCATTCTATCCATTAAACTACGAGGGCATTTTGTATTCTTCACAAAACGGACTGCAAAGTTAATACTTTTTTTGTAATTACATAGGATTATACCAATTAAATTGTTTCAGGGGCACCATTCACCCCAGCAAATTTTATGTAAAAAAACAAAAAAATGTTTGCATATTCAAAACTTTATTTATCTTTGTATTTGAGAAGTGAATCAAAGTGTTGATTCCATTAGAGGAAACTCTATTGACATACTTTAAAAACGTGTGACGCTTCATTCTTGTTATTGAAACTTAGACAATTTCAAACTGTAGTAATGGAGAAAACAATACTTATTGCATTGACTGTTTTCAAAAATTCATCAACTTTATGGTTTGGAAAAAATAAAGGTGAATTAGATATTGGCAACACAATGTCAGACAATTATGAAAATAGGGGTATAGCAAAGTTTCCATCTACCAGGGAAAGATTCGAGGCTGCATTAGAAGCAGATGGAATTACAGCAGCGGGAGCGTTTATTATATTAGCACTTGAAGTTGCTATTCTTGCTGCTACAGGTCCTTTGACTACGATGGCAATAAATGCTAACTTGATGAGTATAGGATTGGGTTTTGTTATTGCTTCTGTTTGGGCTACTGTTAAAGCTGTAGGCTTAGATAAAGTTGCCTTGTTTGAACCTGATAAAAATGGTGATGATGTAACAGTAAAATGGGTAAATCAGCCGATATTTAGAGAAGATACATCCGGATCTACATATATAAGAAATCATTAAATATAATACCTGATATGAAAAATAAACAAATAAACTTAACACAAAAACATAGAGATATTATTATGTCAATTGCAATAGTTCTAACAGGGCACTTCTCGTTTTGGCTTTCTGCGACTGAAATTTATTCAGATGTTCGGTCAGCCGGTGCTTTGGAATTAACTAAGGAAATGTATTGTAAAAAACTTGTTTGGAATATTCCAATGGGGACTATTTTTTGTGTTATTTGGTTTTGTTTTCATTTTTTCTTTGTTAAAAAACGAAATTGATAATTATTCATAGATATTAAAAATATTAGTATTTGATTATCAATGAATTAATATCTGTACTTCTATATAGATTTACCAATTGCGTGTTGTGTCGTCCTAAAAAACCCAGATTTTAGGGCGACACATTAATTATTTCGTTCCATTTTCCCCGATTTTAGTATCTTGCAGATTACTCAAAAAAAATTAGCACCTCAAAAAAAAATTTAACCAAAAATTTGTTTATCCCAAAAAAATATATTACCTTTGTACCGAAGTTAGCGAGGATATTTAAATGTGAGGGGAACTAAAAAGTTCCCTTCTTCTTTTGAAAAATAAAAAAATGATATTAAAAGGTATTATTAATCAATTAGTTGAGAAAAAATTAGAGGGAACAGACGGCTTTTTGGTAAGCCTTACAGTTGATGCTGACAATTCCATTGTTGTGGAAATAGACTCTGACTCTTCGGTGGATTTGAATTTTTGCGCCGAACTTAGCCGTTTTGTTGAAGAAAATCTTGACCGCGAAAAAGAGGATTTTTCGCTTGAAGTTGGCTCTTACGGAATTTCTCGTCCATTTGTTTTACCCCGTCAATACAGTAAAAACGTGGGCAAAGACATAGAAATTTTAACCAAAGACGGCAAAAAGATACGTGGTGTGTTGAATGGGGTTTACCATGAATATTTTTCGCTCGAAACAGAAAAAATGATGAAAGAAGAGGGTAAAAAACGAAAAGTGAAGGTAAATGAAACAGTTAATTTCGGATATGATGATGTAAAATACACTAAATTGTATTTTTAATTACACACAATAATTGTAGTATAACAACAAAATACTAACATAATGAATACTAAAAATATATAATTTATGGCAAAAAAAGAACATGCAGACATTATCAGCACGTTTGCGGAATTGAAGGAGTTTAAAAATATTGACAACTCCACAATGCTGAGTATTCTTGAAGAGTCGTTCAGAAAGGTGATTTCTACTCTTTACGGTTCCGACGACAATTACGATTTCATTTTCAATCCCGATAAGGGCGACTTTGAAATTTGGCGAAATCGTGAAGTTGTGGAAGACAATGAGTTGAATAACCCTAATCTGCAAATATCTCTTACCGATGCGCACAAAATAGCCGAAGACTATGAAGTTGGCGAAGAGGTTCAAGAAAAAGTTGATATAAATTCTTTTGGCAGAAGAACCGTTTTAAATCTGTCCCAAATTTTATCTTCAAAAATACTTGAAATTCAAAAAGATACTCTTTATTCCAAATATTCCGAGATGGTTGGGCAAATAATTGCAGCTGAGGTTTATCAAGTATGGAAAAAGGAAATTCTCTTGCTTGACGACTTAGGTAATGAGTTGCTTTTGCAAAAGTCGGAGCAAATTTCAACCGATTTTTATCGCAAAGGAGAAATTATTCGTGCCGTAGTGGTGAAGGTTGACAACAAGAGCGGCGGACCAAAGATATATATGTCAAGAACATCTCCCCTGTTTTTGGAACGTCTTTTGGAAACAGAAGTGCCTGAAATACAGGATGGCTTGATTACTGTCAAAAAAGTTGTTCGTATTCCGGGTGAAAGGGCAAAAATAGCCGTTGAGTCGTATGATGACAGAATTGACCCTGTTGGTGCTTGCGTCGGGGTAAAAGGCTCTCGCATTCAGGGAATTATGCGTGAATTGAACAAAGAAAACATTGACGTCATCAACTATACAACCAACATAAATCTCTACATTGCGCGTGCTCTCAACCCTGCAAAGGTTACTTCGCTTGTTATTGACACCGAAAAGAAGAGTGCCAATGTTTATATCAATCCCGACGAAATATCTCTGGCAATCGGTAAAAACGGCAACAATATCAAACTTGCGATTCAACTTACCGGATACCACATTGAGGTAATTCGTGGCGATATTGAGATTGATGATGAGGATATTTATCTGAACGAGTTTTCGGACGAAATAGACGAGTGGATCATTGATATTCTGAAAAATATCGGTTGCGACACCGCAAAACAGGTGCTCAAACTCACTCGCGAAGAACTGATTGAACGTACAGACCTTGAAGAAGAAACAATCGACCAAATGCTCGAAGTTCTTAAAGCAGAATTTGAACAATAAAAATATTGGAATTTTATTAATTAATTTTAATTAACTTTAAAAAATAATCTTTTGTTCACTTAATAATTTTTTAATATGTAAACATATATATTTATTTTATTCATTATCAGACGATTTGTGATTTTAAAATCGTCATTTTAAACTAAAAACTCGTAACTTATTTTATGGCAAGATTAGGACAAATTATAAAAACATTGAACATTGGGATTGGGACTGCCGTTGAATTTCTAAACAAAAAAGGGCAGATTGTAGAACACAACCCAAGTATCAAACTGTCTGACATTCAAGAGAGTTTGCTGCTTACAGAATTTTCCTCAGATAAAAATATTAAGGAAAAATCGGACAAGTTGTTGCAAAATCGCTTGGAGAAAGAAAAACTTGTTACCGTTGCCGCAAAGGGTTACGAAGATGAAGTCAGGCAGGAAAATAGAAAGCATTCAAAAAAGAAGCCGAACAAGGAAGTAGAGCTATCTGAAACAGGCATTTCCAAACAGGAAAAAGAACCGAAAGAAACAGTAAAAATCCATGTGCAACAAGAGAAGAAGCAAGAGGATATTGTTTCTGAAATTCAGGCAGTTGATACAGTTGAAAAACCTGAGATTGCAGATAAAACAGAAAAAGAACAACCAAAGGAAGAGATTTTGCCACAACCGATAGAGCCACAACAATTAAAACAGGAAGTTGCCGAACAGATAGTTAAAACACAAGAGAAAGAGAGTGAACAGGAGACAAAGCAAGAAGTAAAAAAGAATAATAAAGGCTCAGAGAAAAGTTCGGAGAAAAACATTATTGACTTCAAAAAGAAGAAATCCTATCGAAATGAACCAGGCGAAACGCCCAGAGAGGAAGAATTTCTTCAAACACGAGTGCCAAAACTTGGTGCTCCACAGATTGTAGGTAAGATTGATTTGGACAAAATTGTTCAGATTTCTCGTCCTATCCCCAAAACCAAAGCAGAAAAAAGGAAGGAATATTTGGATCGTGAGCGACAGAAACGAGATGCTGCCGAGCGACAAAGAAATGAAGAACACAAAAAACAAAAAGAATTACGGCTGAAAAAACAAACGGAAGATGAACGCAGGAGACAGGAAATTCAAAGGCAAAAGAAAGATAAGGACAAATACATTGCTCAAAGTCCTAAAAAAGAGGAGTTTATAACAACACAAGTGCCAAAACTTGAAGGAATAAAAACAGTCGGGAAAATTGATTTGACCCCACTCACACCTTCGTTCAGAGATGGCAGGGACAGAGGCAACAGACACATCGAAAAGGCAGGCGATGTGGTTAGACCTGAGGACAAAGCCAAAATTGATATAAATAAGAAGGACAAACGCCGTAAGATAGGCGAAGGCAGGGTTGAAATAAACGACAGAGACGGCAAAAACAAGACCTATCTGGAAAAGAAAAAGCGAACTCACGTTCCTGCTATTAACGAAAGAGATGTAAATCAGAGTGTTAAGGATACTTTGGCTCGTCTTTCCGAAGGGCGTAAGTTCAACAAAAAAGCAGTCAAGCACCGCCACGACAAGCGTGAAGGTATTCGTGACGAAATGCAGCGTCAGGCTGAAATGAACAGTGCCGAATCCAAAATAATAAAACTGACTGAATTTGTTACCGCAAACGAGCTTGCCACAATGATGCAGATAACAGTAATCGACCTCCTTTCAACTTGTATGAAAGTGGGAGTATTTGCATCTATAAACCAGCGACTTGATGCTGAAATTATCAGTCTTTTGGCAAATGAATACGGCTACGAAACCGAATTTGTAAGCGCAGATGTCAGCAAATCGATCCAAGAGGAAGAGCAGGACAAGCCCGAAGATTTAGTGCCCCGTCCGCCTATTGTTACCGTTATGGGACACGTTGACCACGGAAAAACTTCGTTGCTTGACTACATCCGCAAAACCAATGTCATAGCAGGCGAAGCAGGCGGTATTACACAGCACATCGGGGCGTATAACGTGGTGCTTGAAGACGGACGGCACATCACTTTTCTGGATACCCCCGGACACGAAGCATTTACCGCTATGCGTGCAAGAGGAGCAAAAGTTACCGACATCGCAATAATTATAGTCGCTGCGGATGATGATGTTATGCCACAGACAATTGAGGCTATAAATCACGCTGCTGCCGCCAATGTGCCTATTGTTTTTGCCATAAATAAAATTGATAAGGATGGTGCTGACCCTGAAAAAATCAAGAGTACGCTTGCAAATATGAACTACCTTGTAGAATCTTGGGGCGGCAAGTATCAATCGCAGGATATTTCGGCAAAAAAAGGTATTAACGTAACCGAACTGCTCGAAAAAGTGCTGCTTGAAGCCGAATTGCTTGACCTCAAGGCAAATCCCAACAGAAACGCCTTAGGTTCGGTAATAGAACTTACCAAAGACAAGGGACGCGGAAATGTGGTTACTCTTCTGGTTGAAAACGGCACTCTCAAAGAGGGAGATATAGTACTTGCAGGCTATGCCTACGGCAGAATAAGAGCTATGTTTAACGAAAGAAATCAGCGAATAAAAATTGCAGGTCCGTCAGAACCTGTAGCTATTCTCGGTATGAAAGGCGAACTTCAGGCAGGCGACAAGTTCAACGTAATGAACACCGAAGCCGAAGCACGAGGAATTATCAGTCAGAGAGACCAACTCAAACGTGAACAGAAACTCAGAACAGCTACCCATCTCACTTTGGACGAAATAGGCAGAAGAATTGCAATGGGCAATTTTCAGGAACTGAACATTATCGTCAAAGGCGATGTGGATGGCTCTATTGAGGCTTTGTCCGATTCGTTGATAAAACTGTCCACTTCGGAAATAAAAGTTAATATCATCCACAAGGCAGTAGGACAAATTACTGAGGGCGATGTAAATCTGGCGATTACCTCAAATGCAATTATTGTAGGCTTCCAGGTGCGTCCCACCACATCAGCCAAACATCTGGCAGAGAGAGAAGAAGTTGATATTCGTCTTTATTCAATTATCTATCAGGCAATTGAAGAGGTTAGGGCAGCAATGGAAGGTATGTTAATACCTGAAAAATCGGAAAAAATAATGGCAATGCTTGAGGTCCGCAACACATTCCACATTTC
Source organism: Prevotellaceae bacterium (assembly GCA_031290375.1). Lineage (GTDB taxonomy): Bacteria > Bacteroidota > Bacteroidia > Bacteroidales > Paludibacteraceae > F0058. The sequence goes on from JAITNR010000094.1 coordinate 14,686, forward strand.
AAAAGTGGGTACTATTGCGGGCTGTATGGTTAAAGACGGCAAGATCAAGCGTAACAGCAGAATTCGCCTTATTCGTGACGGTATCGTTATCTGCACTGGCGAAATAGCATCGCTGAAACACGAAAAAGATGATGTAAGGGAAATCAATGCCGGTTACGAATGCGGATTGAATATTTCAAACTTCAACGATATTCAAATAGGCGATATGATTGAGGCTTTTGAAGAAATAGAAATAAAGAAGACACTGTAATTAATTTTACGTAATACATAAAGAAATTATGGATAAAGAAATACAAATCCGCCTCTTGGGGCTGAAATCCATCATCGGCAATACACCGATGTTGAAAATTGATTACAAATATAAAGGGAAAAAACGTACCATCTTTGCCAAAGCCGAATACCACAACTTGACAGGAAGTATCAAGGACAGGATGGCTTACCATATTCTGAACGAAGCCTATCGTAGCGGAGAACTGCGTTCGGGTATGCACATCATGGAGGCAACAAGTGGCAACACAGGTATCTCGTTTGCCGCTCTGGGACGTGTAATGGGGCATAAGGTTACCATTTTTATCCCCGATTGGATGAGTGTTGAACGAATCAATCTGATGAAAGCATTTGGGGCAACTATTCGCCTTGTGAGTAAGGAAGAAGATGGTTTTCTGGGCAGTATCGCCATGACTGTGGAACAGAAAAAAGCCGACTCTGACGGAATTTTCCTGCCCTGTCAGTTCGACAATAGTACGAATTGCGAGGCACATTACCTTACCACCGCCCCAGAAATTGTTGAACAACTGTCCCAACTCGGACAACTGCCCGATGCTTTTGTAGCCGGCGTTGGTACAGGCGGTACCGTGATGGGTGTTGGCAAATACCTGAAAGAGCGTGTCAATAATGAAGTAAAAATATATCCTCTTGAGCCGAGTAATTCGCCTACATTGACCACAGGGCACAAGGTCGGCAAACACCGTATTCAAGGTATTTCCGATGAGTTTATCCCTTCGATTGTGAAGTTAAACGAAGTAGATAGTGTTGTGCAGGTTGATGATGGCGATTCGATAATTATGGCTCAAATGCTGGCACAGAATCTCGGTTTGGGAGTGGGAATATCGTCAGGCGGTAACTTTTTGGGAGCGGTAAAAATTCAGAATGAACTCGGAGCCGATGCCGTTGTTACCACCGTTTTTGCCGATGACAACAAAAAATACCTCAGTACCGACTACTCAAAAACGGAGCCGATAAAACCCGATTTCATAACCAACAGCATTGTGTTGGAAAGAGTTACAATGATAAAATAATATGACTGCCCATATAATACATAAATTTGGTGCTCTTAGGGTTTAATTCAAATATCGCTGTATACGTCTGTTAACGCCCTGACTTCGACGGTCAAAAATTACAAAGCACTATTACTCAATGACTTACCAAAACAGTGAGCCACTACACTTTTTAATTTTCGAGTAATTGATAAGGCACTAAACTTCGG
>JAITNR010000150.1 GCA_031290375.1 Prevotellaceae bacterium
TAACAGACGGGCATTTATGGGGTCAATCTTCGATTTACTCATAAAAAGAATGGTGCTGAATAAACCAATTAGGCTATAAATCAATACATTAACTGGGGCGACTTAAACGCTTATACCAATAAATTAATTATTTAAAATTGATAAAAAATGTCCAATATCGATTATATACTGCTTGCTCCGATAGTTTTTGGTATGCTCTATGGGGCATATCGTGGTTTTGTTAAGGAAATAGTGGCATTTTGCTGTGTGATAGCGGGAATTTATGCGGCGAGATATTTTGGTGAAATAGTGGCTGTGTTTTTGGTTAAAATATTGTCTATTAGCGACCAAACAGCAAAGGGAACAGGTTGTGCATTGGTGTTTTTGGCTGTGGTTATTGGTCTTCACTTTGTTGCTGTTGTAGTTACCAAATTGCTCAAAGCAATAAGTTTAGGCTGGCTGAACAGACTTTTAGGATTGTTTTTTGGCGGATTGAAATGGCTACTGATTGTGAGCATAATCCTTAATATAATTACCTTTTTTTACCAAAAAGTGCCTGTTAAAAAAGAAAACAAACTGTCCAAATCACGTTTCTACAAGCCAATAGAAAGCGTTGTGCCAACAATCGTTCCGTTAATTGATTTTGAAAATTTTAAAGAAAAAAAATAGAAAAACAGAAAACAATGAATAATGAAGAACATGGTGATATTGCGTGTGTTAATTGTTAATTTAAAAAATATAAATACGTGAAAAATATAGCAGTTTTTGCAAGCGGTAGCGGTACAAATTTCGAGGCGATAGTTCAAGCCTGTGAACAGGGTGAAATTGACGGACAAATTGCCATTTTGGTGTGCGACAACAAAAACGCATTTGCATTGCAAAGGGCTGAAAATCACAATATTTCGACTTTTGTTTTTGACCCCCAAAATTATGCTTCGAGGCAGGAATACGAAACTCAAATTGTTGAAATTCTGCAACAAAAGGGAGTTGAGCTTGTTTGTCTTGCAGGCTACATGCGGATTGTGGGACAGACGCTTTTGCAGGCTTTCCCGCAAAAAATCCTTAATATTCATCCCGCACTTTTGCCCGCGTTCAAAGGGGCTAAAGCCATTGATGACGCCTTTGATTTTGGGGTGAAAGTGTTTGGAGTTACCGTTCATTTGATAGACAGCACCATTGATGGCGGCACTATCATTGCCCAAAGAGCCTTTGAGTATTATGGCGATGACCGTAGCAAAATAGAAACCAAAATCCACGAAATAGAACACAAACTTTACGTGGAAGCAATAGGAAAATTAATTGAGAATTGAGACCGAAAAACAGATTACTCTTTTAGGTACAAAAAATAAATAACCTGTAATGTTTTTAATTTTCGGATTGCTTCGTTCCTCGTAATGACGCATTGCGCTTGGATTTCGCGTCATTGCCGACTTGACTCGCAATCTCATTCTATCATAATTTTTACATAGCCAATTTTTAATATCACTTTTGTACAACCTTCTATTTCAATCGAAAAAACACTCCTTATAAAAGAGCGTTTTCCCTTGATTCAAATAAGTTAGGCATTAATACCTACTTCTCGATAAAAGCAATTGTGTCGCCTTTATTGACTATTTTGCCCTGTTCTGCCGTTGCCTCAACAATTTTGCCCGGAAATTTGGCATAAACAAATTCCAAACCGTTTGAAGTTTGAATAGCACAAAGCAAATCACCTTCCTTATAAACAGTTCCCTGTACGGGCTTGATGGAAATATCCTCAAAATCAACTTCCCACAACACACGTCCTTTGGCGTGCACAATCACAGATTCTGCATTCGGGTGCCGCATTGCAGCCAAATCAGGCACTTTCACACTGCCACCTGCCGCAGAAAATTTCTTTTGCATTTCGGCTTCCAACTCGGCGTTGAAACGCTTTTTGGCATCACCATTTTTGTATTCGCGATACTGCTTTTCGTGCATCGCAAACTCAAACAACTCTTCATCGTCAGGACCTCTGTCCCAACCAAGTTCTTCCATCTGCTTGATGAATTTGGGAAGTTCGTCAGGGTAGTTATCCTGCGGGTCGCCTTCAAAAAATTCTAAATTTTTAGATTTAGCCAAATCAATAATTTCCTTGTCAAGTGTGCCTGGAAGTTCGCCCGCTTTGCCAAGTATCATATCCCAGGTGTTGTTGTCAATCATTGTCCAGCGTGCCTGACCTTTGCTCATAGAGAAGATATTCATCAAAGCAACGTTCTTAACATATTGAGAATAAGGCGTTACTAATGGCGGATTGCCGAGTTTTGGCCATATATAAGAAACTTCTTCAAAGAGTTGCACCAAAAGTTCGTCTTCATTCAGTTCGACTTTACCCTGTGCCTTCAAATTGCTGTTTATTGCAGCGTGAACGCCTTTCAAATCAGCCATAAGCGAGCCCATCATACCGCCCGGTAAGCCACAGCCAACAAGCAGTGATGAGGTAAATTTATTTCTGGGGTCAATGAAATATCCCAGAAAGTCGTCTATGAAACCTTGTGTCAAACTGCGAGCTTCCATATAAGCCTTCATATTGATTTCAGGCACTTGGAAACCTGCATCTTTCAACATCGCCTGAACAGTAATAACATCAGGATGAACCATACCCCAAGAGAGAGGCTCCATTGCCACATTTATGATATCACAACCGGCTTTTGCTACTTCGAGCATTGATGCTACCGAAAATCCCGGACCTGAATGTCCGTGATAATCAACAATAATATCATGGTGCTTTTCCTTGATAGCCTTCACAATCACGCCAAGCGTATGGGGACGACCTATACCTGCCATATCTTTGAGGCAAATTTCTTCAGCACCAGCTTCAATCAACTGTTCAGCCATATTGATGTAGTATTCTGCAGTATGAACAGGCGAGTGGGTAATGCACATCGAACCTTGGGCGGTCATACCTGCTGCATTTGCCCATTTAATCGAAGGAATGATGTTGCGTACATCATTAAGTCCGCAGAAAATACGTGTAATATCCACGCCCTGAGCGTGTTTTACCTTGTACATAAGCTGACGGACATCGGCAGGCACAGGGTTCATACGAATTCCGTTCAAACCTCTGTCCAACATGTGAGTTTTGATACCTGCTTCGTTAAACGGCTTGGTAAATGCTCTGACAGCGGGATTTGGATTTTCGCCATAAAGTAAATTAACCTGTTCAGATGCACCGCCATTGGTCTCAACACGTGCAAAACAGCCCATATCAACAATAACGGGGGCTATCTTTTCCAACTGGTCTTTACGCGGCACATACTTACCCGAAGATTGCCACATATCACGATAAAGCAGACTGAATTTAATCTCTTTTTTCATATATTTTTAAGTTATTATTTTTCTCAAATATCAGATTTTCAGATATTAAATCAATGAAATTTGAAAACCAAAAATCACATTAATTCTCTGCAAAGTTACAAATAATTTTTGAAAAAACTGTTAAAACTTTTGAATGATTGAACCGAATAATTGAATAACTGAATAATTGAATAATTGATATACGATTAGTCGATGCAGAAATGCTTTTGTCCGTAGGACAGAATGTGAATAACCGTAAGTTTCACTTACGGTTAAAGCCTACCGATACCCCAACCCGTAGGGTTGAACAAGAATAATGAATAATGTAGTAGCATTGCTCTTGCTCTTCACGTCATTGCGAAAAACGAAGCAATCCAGCGTCATTGCGGGCGCCTGTGCCCTTTAGGGTATGACCCGCAATCCCCAATTGAAGAGGGTGCTGTGGATTGCTTCGCTCCGCTTGCAATGACGAAAAGGTAGGACTTAATAATGAACAATGAATGCGTTCTCTATTCATAAAAAACGGTTAATTCTTTTTTTGAGGTGCTATTTTTTTATATTACCTTTGTTCGTCAATATCACTGATAAAAAAAATGGGACGCAAACGATTAGAGAAGCCGAGTTCAGAGTCATTAAATTTGACAATGAGCCGTATGCTTGTGCCGGAATATATTTTGGCAAATTTTGACAT
>JAITNR010000235.1 GCA_031290375.1 Prevotellaceae bacterium
TTGTATTGTTACATCTTTTACAAACATAGCCGTTTTTCCATTTTATGTTGGCAATATATTTGTGGCAATCCTCATCGCTTTGAAAGCGTTTATAAAATTCTATTGAATTCACTCCTGTAAATTTTTCTCTTGTTTTCACGCTACAAAGGTAGCATTTTTTTTTGGCGACCTAAACGCTTATACCAATTTATTTTTTTACATAATTTAGCCCAAAACTTGAATGTATAACTTTTTGTACTTTGTAACGTATTTTTTATTATCTTTGCAACCAAAAATTTCGCTGCTATTATGATTTAGCAGTAAAGATATAATATTTTAATTTGCAGATAGTTATGACCAAAAAAACAAGATATTCCGATGCGGAATTGGAAGAGTTTCGCGAAATTATAGAAGAAAAGTTGATCGCTGCCAAAAGAGAGTATGAGGAATTGCGCTCTTATGTCAGCAATTCGGATGGCAATGATGTAACAGACACTTCGCCTACGTACAAAAACCTCGAAGACGGTTCTACAACACATATGAAAGAGGCTTCGGGACAATTGGCTCAACGGCAGATGAGGTTTATACAGCACCTTGAGGCTGCTTTGGTAAGGATTGAGAGCAAAACTTACGGAATTTGCCGTGAAACAGGTAAATTGATACCTAAAGAGAGGCTTAGAGCCGTTCCGCACGCCACCCTCACTATTGAGGCAAAAGAGGCAAGAAAATAAATTAAGGGCAAAGCAGCAATAAACATTGCAACTTGTACTTCCAATTCACAGTTGATAACTTATGAAGAAATCATTAAAGATACTGCTCTTCATCGCCTTTTTACTGGTGCTTGATCAGGTAGTCAAAGTGTTGATTAAAACAACTTTACCTCTGTATGGCACCATTCATATCTTCGACTGGTTTCAGATTTCGTTCACCGAAAATCCCGGAATGGCATTTGGAATTACGTTGGGCAGCAAAACTGTTCTAACGCTTTTCAGACTGATAATTAGCGGATTAGTGCTGTATTACATAATAAAACTTGTTAAAGAAGACTATAAATCAAGTTACATTTTCTGCGTGTCGCTGATTTTTGCAGGAGCAATCGGCAATATCATTGACTGTCTTTTTTACGGGCTGATTTTTTCGGAAAGCACACCTTTTCAGGCGGCAATGCTCTTTCCCGCTGGCGGAGGTTACGGCACATTCCTAAATGGCAGAGTGGTAGATATGTTTTATTTTCCACTGTTTACATTTCCTTCATGGTTACCATTCTTGGGTGGAGAGATATTTTTCAGTCCTGTTTTTAACGTAGCCGACTCGTTTATCACCATGGGAATTATTGTTTTAATCCTGTTTTTCAGGAAAGATTTTAATCAAACTTTTGACAATATTTTCAGTAAAAAAACGGTAAAGCGGCAGGAGCATAATAGATTTTAGAGCCAAAAATCAAGAGCCGAAACGAATAAGGAAAGGGAAAAAGAAAAGCGCAACGGGCATTTATCTTTTTGAATTATAAATTACGAATTATCCAATATATTGGTCCTGTTCCATAATCCAAATAAATATAATCAGATGAAAAACAAAATCTTCTACATAATCATTGCTCTGGTGTTGTTTTCCTGTAGTATGCAACCATTTGGCGTAATGAACAGCGAAAAAATGGAAGATGTGCTTTATGATTTTTACATCGCTGACGCCACAATCAGCACTAAGCGTCTGAGTAGCGAAAGAAATGAATATTACAACTATGTGTTTGAAAAACATAAGATTAGCAAAAATAAATTTGAAAAATCAATCAAATGGTATGCTGCCAAACCTCAAAGGCTCGAACTGATTTACAGTAATGTAAAAAACCGCATTGAAAAACTACAGGCAGACGTGGACAGTTACAAGTTTCACCCCGAAGAAAAACTGACAGACGAAAAAAATTCGCTTGACACCATAGCAATATACAAATTTGAACAGAAATACTATTTTGATGACAATGTGCCGAAAGACTCGTTGAAATTTGAGATTGCCGACAGAAACTACTTTGCCCTCGGAGATAGATTTATCCTGCAATTTTTTATGAAAATTGAGTCGCTTGACGCCAAAGACGAATATCTGCCAACTACAAAAGCAAGTCTGATTATCACCTACTCGGACGGAAAGCAAAAGAGAATCAGCCAAAAACTGTTTGCCGACAACAAGACTTACAAATATACTTTTCAGCCTGTTAAAAACGACTCGCTTGCTCCGACCAAAATTGAAATCAACTTGTTTGACGGCAACGATATGCTTCGCTCATTTACAGCGGATTCTGTTAAGTTCCTCCGCATTTTTAACTATAAAAAATATCCATTGTCCGACCACATAAAGACCGCCATTGATACCATAAAGACAAAATTGCAACTGCCTGCCTTTGAAACGGACAACCCTGCAAGAGCAGACAGGAGGCTGAGAGTCTTGCGCAGAGACGAAACGCAGACAGTGAATAAGGAATAGTTTTTAGCAAAAATTGTTAAATAATGATATATATATATCATTATAAGATATATTTCTTCTGCATTTGCTCAAATACCAACCAATGGTGATTATTTTGCAACAATTTTATTTGGATATGCAGATTGTTATGTACCCTATCTAATAACATATACTTATGATGGAGAAAAAATTGGGTAGTGTCCTGATATTATTGTTATATAAAAATCATTAACTCGCTGTTTATCAGCATTTTATTTTTCTCATTGCCATTTGAATCAATTTTTTAAGACCAATTTTAGCCGAAAAAATAC
>JAITNR010000196.1 GCA_031290375.1 Prevotellaceae bacterium
AAAACTTGGAAAGTCTATAAACTAAGGCCTGCACTGTCAATAGACTGTAAAACAACTGTTTTACAATACCTTCAAAACTTTGCTAAAAGTTGTACTCTTTGGCTCTTTCAAGTCTTTACCTCCGAAAAACACCAGCCCATCGTATTTGTCCAGCCGCGCCATTTCGCCGAAAACAACATCTTCGTATTTGAATATTGCGCCGTCCTCAATATGCACGTGCATATATTCGCACATAAAAGGACGGTAAGTTAATTGTTTCATCTTTTTGCGCCAATAATCGGCACTCGTTTTTCAGGACAGTTTGGCTCTATAAAGGAAACTGCCCAAGCCGCTCTCAAAGCGGAAAAGGACAAGGCATCATTAGAGCCGTTGCTAACAGTGTATTAGCAATGGCTCTAATGATGTATTAGCAATGCATACTGCCTTAACAAATCAGCCTAATTAGGACGTTATTCGCCTCTTAGTTTTTAGTTTTCCCCAAGGGACGCACCAATATCGCTGGTGGTTAGTTCCCATAAGGGCTTTAAAGGCTACAATGCCTTTAAAGCCCTTAACGGAAACTTCCCCCCCTAAAAAAAAACCTCCCATATTTCAAAAACATGGAAGGTTTTCGAGGAAGCTTAAGGATTTACTGCTACGCAGCGCACTGACACCGCGTTTGCGCGAGCGTTGACGTGGTCAGGGCGAACGAGCTTACTGTCTAAGGCCAAGGCGTGAGCGTTCGAAGAAGACACTCCACTATCCCAATAGTAGCCGCTGCGACCAACGTAGTCCACAGAGCCTGTAGCCAGCTCGCGCATACCTACAGCAGGCAGAAAAAGCACGGAGTCTATCCCTAAAGACAGCAAATCTACGGTTCCGTCAAGAGTAACATCGCTCAAATCACTCGTTTTATAGATAGCGCAACCGGAATTGGCGCCTGTATTACTTAAATAATTATATGTGGTCCAATTTATAGATGGAACGCATTGATGGGTTACATTGGAACATTCAACCGGTACCCAGGTGTAAGCTTTACCTGCTTTGCCAGCAACAGTCATGTCAGTAATCCGAGTTGAAGTGACCGCAGTTGAAGGGTTACAGTCGTAATTTGCCAAACGCTCGAATTCATCCTGAGTTGGCAAACGCCAGGATTTACCGCCTTCAGTCAGTTTGTTACAAGGGTCGTTAGTAGAATAATCATATAGGTGTAGTAACAGGAAGAGGAGACTGATACCAATTACCATTAGCCATTAAAACGCCTGTGCCTGCACCCTGTGTACCTGACATATTAGCAGCAATGCCGTTGCCGTTTACCCCAAAGCGAGTTGTCTCGGGTTGGCTGATGCCAATCATCCAAAAGGTTGTTAAAAATGTGGCTGCCTATTGGATAAGTAACCTGACCGACACTATTGTAAGCGACGTTATCATCCCAATAATAAGCGTGATTGCTATCGGTACTGCCTTTCCAAAGGCGATATGTCCCTCCAACTGTTATTGGGTAAGAAGTAGCGTCACTAGTATTGTCCCATTCTCTGCCCCACTGGAAACGACCACCGTAAACGTGTCCGTCAATGTCATCGAAATTGTGATTAGCCAAATAAGTCATTTGCTTTATAGGAGTGTTGTAAGTCGGGTCGGCGCCGAGATTGTAAGGTGCAAATTCAGGTATTGCAGCGCCCGAAACGGTAATTAACTTGCGCTGGCTTGGTATATTTTCCAAATAATTATCGCCTGAAACCGAAACATACCATGTGGTGTAAGCGCCCTGTTGGTTGAGAGCCAAATTAATTTTCATACTGTCGGCAGGCACTTTTATCCACGACAGGAAAGCTTGCTCAAAAGCCTCAGGGTCTAACGCACTAAAAAATCGAATGATATTAATTCAACCCATACGGGTTGAGGTATGGAATATTGCATTTCCACAGGTTTCACCTGCGGTTATTCACATAACACCCTATTGGGCTAAATAAACACTGTTCAACTCGTGATTGGCATAAACAGTTAATTTATGCAAAAAATACATTACCTTTGCAAATGATTTAACACATAACAATAAGGATGGACATATCCTAAAAAATAACGATGAATTTGCGTTGGACACATGTTACTGCGGGCTTTGTATTTCTTTTGCTGTCAGGTTGTTCTGCAAGCGGAAGCCGGCAGGACGTACCTTGCGAATTGCTTCGGGCGGGGGATGTTGTGTTTCGTCGGGGCAACGGCACCAAGTCGCAAGCCGTACTTTATGCAGACAGGGAGGGGATGTATTCGCACACGGGCATTGTGGTACAACTTACTGACAGCACTTTGAGGATAGTACACGCTGAGCCTGATAAAACTTGCGGAGATTCGCTGAAATTAGAAACACTGAAGAGTTTTTTCTCCGAAAAAAACGCCGAAAAAGGAGCAATTATGCGGTTTGCCTGTTCTGCCGAATGTGCTGCGCAAGCCGCCGATTATGCGCTGAAACTATACAACGCCCACAGTACCGTATTCGACCACGACTATGACCTTAAAGACAGCACACAACTGTATTGCACCGAACTCGTGTGGCGGGCATATCTGCATGCAGGGATAGACATAAGCAACGGACGGCGAACAGCACTTAATGCACCTTCTTTTTCAGGTTATTACCTTATGCCGTCAGATGTGTACAAAAATGAAGAAGGTGTAGTAGTTTATGAATTTTGATTTTTTTTTATTAACTTAATATTTATTCAAATGAAAAGGAAAAATGGTTTAGGAGTGTTTAGTCTGGTTGCAGTTGCGATGTTTGTTCTCGCATCTTGCTGTGGTGTGGGCAATAGCCCTGCAAGTATCGAAATGTCCATTCAAAAGGAAATTCAAAAAGGAAATTTTGAAAAAGGGGTTGACCTTTTTATCAAAAATACCAATTTTGAGAAACAGGAAGATGCTGAGCAAATGAAATTGTTGGTTTTGAGTTTCAAAGAGAAAATTGAGCAACAATCAGAAGCCAAAGGTGGTGTCAAGGAAGTCAAATTGGTGAAAGAGAGCATCGATGAGGAAAACAATACCGCTACAGTAGAAACGGCTGTCGTATATAACGACGGTAGTGAAGAGGCAAATACCTCTGATTATGTGCGCGTTGATGGCAAGTGGAAAATCGATCCGATGAAAAAGTAATCCTTGCTGTTGGCTCGCGGTTCTGCTTCGTGCCTGTAAAAACAAGCCTGCTCATACAAAACAAGGACAGGCTTGTTTTGTTTTTGGCATAAAACTCGAATTTTGCAGCAATTTACACCAATGATTAATTTTGTTGGTTGAGGCACAAAAAAATAAATAACTTGTAACCACCCGTCATTGCAGGCTTGACCCTCAATTTCCTGTTTATTAGGGGCTTATAAGAAGGGTATTGTGGGTCAAGTCCGCAATGACGGGTATTATTAATTTTCAATTTTCAACTTTCAACTTTCAATTAAAAAAAAATATTACCTTTGTAGTCTAAATTAATTTTATCAAAAAAGAATGAAACGCACGATAATACTGATTTCGGCAGCAGTCATGCTTATGACAGCCTGCAATGATGACAATACGGTGGGGCTGTCGATTCAGCCGCCGCAGGACGCCATAACGGTGGTGGTGGATACGTTCAATTTTGCCTCTTCTGACTTTGCAATAGAGGCAGTGTCGGCTCAATGTGTTGATTCGCTCTCGATGCTTCTGGGTGAGTATCAGAGTCAGAAATATGGCACTACAAAAGCGGAACTGATAGTTCAGTTTATGCCTCCAATAGGGCACGAGTTCCCCGATTCTACCTATAATCCGCAACCCGATTCGCTTATGTTGCTGATGTATTACAACAGTTGGTTTGGCTCAACAACAGAGCCCATAGAGCTCTCCATGTACGAACTGAACAAAAGTACCCCTGACTATTCAACGCAATATTTTACCAATTTTGACATAAGTGAATTTGTAGATGCAAATGACAATCAACTGATGGGCAAAAAGATTATCACCGCTATTGACCAGACATGGTCGGACTCGGTTTTAAGTGCAAAACAGGGCAAATATTTAATAAAACACAAATTTTCCGACACGCAACTTCAACGTTTTTTTGATATTTCAAAAAATACTTATTCTTCGATAAACGATTTTCTCAACGAGTTTAAAGGGTTGTATATTACAACTTCTTACGGAAAATCTACCATGTTATATCTTAATGAAATAGATTTGCGCCTTTTTTATCACTACACCTATAAAAAAAATGGCGTAGATACGACTGCGAACACGTACATCACCTATCCTGCCAACAAGGAGGTAAGGCAGTTGAACAGGATTACACATGTCGGGTTGGATAACATTATGAATAAAACAGACAGTGTAAATTACATCACAACTGCCGGAGGCATCTATCCGAAAGTAACTTTGCCGCTGGGTAAAATCCGCAAAAACGTCCATGACAGCATTCCAAATAAAATTCTCAAAATTAACAGTGCAATTCTTTCGCTTGAGGCTACCGAAATCGACTCTTCGGCAAATGCAATGGGTGTGCCGCCTGTGTTGCTTTTGATTAATGTAACGGAGTATGAGGAGTTTTTGAAATCGAACTACACCAAGGCTGTTGCCGACTCCACCGTAGCAGTGGCAATGTACAACAGTACCACAAAAGAATATGTCTTTGATATTGCCCGAATGGTTTCAAATGTAGTGAATAAGGCACCTTTGGACTTTGATGCAACGGTAGAGTATATGCTTATTCCAGTAGATGTTTTCTACTCTTCGGCAGGTGTATTAACCGACATTCGTCCACAAAAATGCTTGGGCGCGGTAACCGTTAGAAGCGGTAATAACCACGATTCCCCAATGCGATTGGAACTTGTTTATAGCGGATTTTAGTTGAAAATAACTGAATAATTGATTACGTTAGTCGTATTGTATTTTCAATTATTCAGTTACTTGTAGATGCTTACCGAATTGGCGTATATTCCCAGAAAAATATCTTCAAAATACTTTTTGTCTTCTATTTCTGAAGGTAGCGCGTTTTGGCAGTATTGCATAAATTTTTCTTTTTCTTCGCTGGTATAATGCGAAGCGTATTGTTCACTTTGGGAACGTATATCGTGGGCAATATAATTATTACATGTCAGTTTGTAATTTTTACGAACCTGATTATCAATTAATAAAGCAACTCCTTTATTGAATTGATTGTTCGGTAATCCCATCAATGGATTTAAATCATTTTCCGACAGGGGATTTCCTACCGTAATATGAACGTCGCCTTTGTATTGAGTAATTCCTGTGAGAACACTGTGTAAATCTTCTCCCGGCTGCTTGATGTACTTTTCTGTGCGGGAACGATACAGTTCCAAGGCTTTCAGCGCATCGCAAGGTTCCCATTGATAGGAGATGGAAACAGGGACAATATTCAATGCGGCAAGTGTTTTGGCTGGATTATCGGAATGGCTCATATAGAACAGCTTGATGATAGCCTGGTCGGTTGCGTCTATCCCGTTTTTCGTGCGTCCGTTCCGTTGAGCAATCCAAACGGATTCTCCATTTTCGATAATTGTATGATAAATATATCTGGAAAGATGCAGGGAATTGGTATAAAAATCCCGTGCATTACCGCCGCGAATTACCTTGAACATTTTGTTGGATTTTCCAATATCAATAATAAGTTGGGAAATCATCAGGTTGCTTCCGAATGTTATTTCAGAAGTGCGAAACTCTGACAGGTAAAAGGCGTATTGAAGCAGGGAAGAATCCAATACAATATCTCGATGATTCGATACAAAGAGATAAGATTTTTCCTTATTCAAATTTTCCAGTCCTTCATACGAGAAACGGCGAATAGTACGTGCAATTACCTGTTCGTCAAATGCTTTCATTACTTGATATTGAAATTCTGCAATGGTAGTATATTGGCATATCATCTTCTTTAGCTCTTCCACGTCTCTACCGGGGTAGACGAAGGCAGATATTGCCGAAAAATATTCGCTGTCAGCAATTCGGCACATTGCCGGATTTATTTCCTCATCATAATACGGACGCAAGTCATCAAATTCAGGATTTTTCATATTTATATCTTTTTACGGTTATCAATAAATTTCACGGGTTTGCGGCTTGTATCGGGGAAATTGATTTTTCTTATTTCTTCTATTGTAGCAATTTCGACATCAGGCGCAACTCTGATTTTCGCTCTAAAACGGTCTTTCAAATCTTTCACAATATCTTCCATAACGTTATTCCTCAATCCTATACGAACCAAAACCATGTCGTTTCCACTGTCATTGCAGTTTACTTCCACCACATAATTTTCGACATAATAAGTGTTGTCGAGCACATCGAACAGGGCAGGCGGATAAAGTGTCGTTCCTTTGAATTTAATCATGTGATTGGCACGCCCCACCACAGGACTTACCCGCATGGACGTTCTCCCGCAGCGGCAAGGTTCTGTGTAAAAACTTACTAAATCGCCTGTTTTGAAGCGTAGTAAAGGCATTCCCTCCACTCCCAAAGTTGTAATGACCAATTCGCCTACGTTGCCTTCTTTCACGGGGTTACCGTCATCATCTACTAATTCACAGATGATTAATTCGGGGTGATGATGACCGCCGCAACCGTATTCACATTCGGCAAAAGTGGTTGCCATTTCGGTGGATGCGTAGGTGGTATATAGCTCTATGTCCCATTTTTCTTTGATGCGTTGCCCCAACAGGTTGAGGGAAAAATCCTGTTCGCGCAGGTTTTCACCGATGCAGACCACTTTCTTCACGCTGGAATTGCGGTAATCAATTCCGTTATCTTCCGCATATTTAATGATATGCAAAATGAACGACGGCACGCACATAATCGTATTAGGTTGAATACGGCGAATCGTGTCCCATTGCAGTTCGGGGATGCCGTTTCCTACGCGGACAATGCCTGCGCCCAGTTCGCGCAAGCCCAAAAAATAAGCCAAACCCGCCATAAATCGTTTGTCGAGAGTCGTCATCAATTGGACAATATCTGTCGATTTTGTTCCGGTACAAAGGAAAGAAATTTTTTCGTTGTAAGCTAAGCGGTCTAAATCCTTGTCGGTCATAGCAAACGTAACAGGGTCGCCCAAAGTGCCGGACGTAGTAATATAATCAATCACTTTTTCCTGC
>JAITNR010000238.1 GCA_031290375.1 Prevotellaceae bacterium
ATAAAATATATGTATGATATTTTTTTTATACGGCTTGTTCCAATACTTTTAGGGGATTGCGGGTCAAGCCCGCAATGACGATGCCAAAAGCGGTTTTCCCTTGTTTTAATCGTCGTCATCGAGCACAAAACCTTTTGTAGGGCACTTCTAAAAATTGATGAAAACCAAATAGTTAAATCTGTAATACCTTAATTATCAACATGTTACAAAATCAATCTTGTCTGAAAATTTAATTATTAGAACTGCCCTTATTTACTGTTAATATCAAAAAAAGTTTCCGCCTCGCCTTTTGCAAAGCGGAAACTTCATTGTCAATTGTCAATTTATTTCACTTCCTCAAAAGTATTTCAATCTATAAGTCAGTATTTTTATGAGTTATTTGTACAAATATGGTACAAATGAAAGGTGATTAAATACAAGATACAAATAACTGGAATACAAAGATATGATTTATTTTCGATAAGCATCTATAAAAACGAGTTGAAAAATATTTTTTCGACTCTGTTTCTTTATATTTGAGGACTTAAGGCAGAAAAACCGCCCCGAATAGAGCGGCTTTTTTCTGCAAGAAAAATTTTGCCTTTCGGCTTGCGTTTATGCAACGGTGATAGCGCCCAAATACACGCTGTTGGAGACTTCCCGATTATCTTCGGACACGAAGCCCAAATACACTTCTACGGTGTCGCCATCCCAATCTGCGGGCAGTACAACCGTTTGACTTCCTGCGGTGCGTTCTGCGCCTGCGGTGTCGGTAATTGCCTCGCCTTTGGCTGAATTTACGATTGCGATTAACGCCTTGTCGGTTTGCTTTGCAGAGCCAACACCGCTGTTATCGTCCCACGAAAATTCAATGCTTCCACCTGTGGAGGCTGCCGAAGCGTTAGCGGCAGGTGTGAGTGAGCCACGCGAAACCAACACTTTGCTTGGGTCAATTTCATAATCGGGATAAACTCCGATTATGGCATTTGCCAAAGTGTAGGAAGTTCCGTGTTGAACGGCGTTTGTTTGTGAGCGGTAAATTTTGGCTATATTTGTATTTTGTTCGGTTGCTTGTCGCGAGTGGAAAAATACAAATGTGCCAAGATTAGATGCCTGCGGTTGGTTGTTTAGCGATTGTTGCTGTGTCCCGTCATGTTTGCACTGTCCTTTTGGTTGCATATAACGGTTTCGGGCTTTGCGGGCGGGTTTCGAAGCACAAAGTTTCAATTTATTACTAATGTTCATGAGAAGCACAAAGTTTCACGTTTGCCCGTCCGCCCGTCTGATGCAAAACCCTTGTTACCTGCTACCCATTTTGAAAAATACTATTGAATACCTATTTGTTGCTTCACTCTTTCTTTTTCTCGTTTTTGTCGTTCTTCTTCCTTTTCCATTCTACTTTTTAACAAATCTAAATGTTGTTCTCTCCATTTAGAACGAGCAGCCATATCTAATTCAGTATCAATTTCACCACAGTGCAGTCGAGCAAAATCAAAAGATAATACATCTGTTGTAACTTCAACTTCATAATTTTGACGGTTAATTGAATGATAACCAACGCGGTGTATAAATTCTACACATGGAGATGCCGTATATTTGCAAACAAAGCGCACTCCTTTATTTTCATAAATAGCATGATAACTTATATGAGCTGCACAATCCCGCAGTTCGCACGAAGTGGCAAAATCATATCCATTTTCCATAGAACCTTCTAAAATTTCTTTAATTATACTCATATTTTTTACTTTACGTCTTCTCCCCTACAGACTTAATTGTTTCTAAAATCATCTTTTTTTCTTACATGCATCAGTATTCGTTAATTTTTTTTCGTGCTATTTTCCAGTCAATTTTTCGATGTCACTATCTATGTTGCACCTAACGTTCCGAGAGCTTTGCGAAGGCGGAGCTTCCACTAATGTTTCTGCAGGGTACTCACTTACAATTTCGTACTGCTTTTTCTGCGGAGTTACTACCCCACTTTTGCAAAACCCCGCAAGTTGCATGTCAGTGGCTTGCCATTCACTTTTTTAAATTACTATAGTCCTAATTATGATACTCTTTTGAGTAATATTCTTCTTCATCTTTGATTGCTCTTTCAATATTTTCTTCACAAGTCCAAGACATAGAGTCACCTGTATACCGCGTGCCTTGGTGAGTAACTATTTCACCATTGCCTTTTTTAATAGTGATTTCATAATCTAATTTAGCATCACGACGAAAGTCTTCTCTGAAAGTAGGAATGTATTTCAACCCTCCAGAAGTATCTTCACTTTCAATATCCCATTTGGAATCAATAATTTCAGCCATATTAACCTCCTTTTGTTTATAATATTTATAATGTTTCAAAATTTGCTGTTTTGCACACTCTTTTCCTGCCATTGCATGTAACCCACAAATAGACGAACCTTTTTCCCAACAAAGTCCACCTATTTTTATGTTACTTTATTCAATCATTGTATTTTCCTATTTTGAATTCGACTGCGAAATTACGATTTTATTTTGGATTATAAGCAAAAAAGTTTGCGTATGTAAAAATAATTTTTACACGAGAGAACGAACACGGCAAAGACCGCTGAAAAGGGTTGGGGCAAAAAAAACGAAACGGAACATTGCAAAAAACGTGACAGCCCGATTAGCCCTCGCGACCCGCAGGCGAGCACAACAATCAGCGGCGGCTGCCCCCTTTTGAAAAATGAATGAGCGAAGCGAATACCTTATTGGGGTTTAAGGGGACAGGAGTAGCCGCGACTGAGGAATGAGCGACCGTGTGAAACAAAACAAGCCGACACGCCCGCTGTGAGCACCTAACGGAGCGTAGCGAAGTGAGTTGGATCGCAACAATGGAGTGTGGCGGCGGTGCTTGCAAGGGCGGCTAAAAAAATACTACCCAAAGCGTAGCGGCGGGTGGAGATTTTTTTAAGCCGCTTGTTTTACCCTTGCAAGCATGTTTTTTCCTGACTAAGGGAATGAGGGAGGAATACCCGCTTTACCTGCGTTGTTTTTGTGCGGAGGCACAATAGATAATGATTTATACCGCTAAAATTAAAAAGAATATCCCCAAATAATCCGCTTGCGGATTTTGGGGATTTAGAGGATTTGGGATATTTCGTTTCTATTTTATTCTACTTTAGATATTCTCTAAATCCTGCATTTCCCCTATTTCTCCATTTCAAAGAATTGGGGAAATTACAAAAACCAAAGATTTGTTTTTCCGAAAGGCGGTAATTCCGCATCGGAAAAATGCGGCACAATTTCGGCAACCATTTCAGGGTATTTTATGGTAATGGGCAAGTTTTGTTGTTTTACGGATTTCCAATACATACGCGAGAATTTATACACTTGGTCTAACAACTCCGCATACAGATTATTATCAAACTTAAATGTTTTGTCGGCTGCTGTTATCTTTACCTTGATTGGAAACGGATAATCTTTTTTGCTCTTGCTTGCGGCAAAAGTTTTATCATATTTTGCGCTGTTATATAATAAAAATTGATTACCGCCCACTCTGACGACCGTTCCACTTGTTGGCATTAAATCACTTACATCTGTATTAAAAGCAATAATGTCCTGTGTTTCTGTCTTGTTGATAGTAACAATAAAAACAGGAATATTTAAGCCCAAACGATAAAGCATATCAATAATGGGCTGCGATTCTTTTTTGCTCATTGTCTTGTAGTAGTGAATTATCAGGCGTTCGGCTTTGTCGTGTTCCACAACATAGTGCATCAGGGCTTTTCGGATACCTGCCACTAATTGGGGCAGGTCGTTGTCGCGGTAGCAATCGAAATTTTGAAAAACGCCGTCTTTGCTGAAACAAAAAGCACTTCCTACATATCGTTTGCCAATGGAATAGGAACGAAAAGCACCCACACCAACAATTAAATCATCTTTGCTTGTGTCTTGCAATCGCCACGGTATGCCGCCTAACTTGGCAAGTAATGCTATGGCAATGTTTGGCAAATGATATGAGAAATATTGGTCGTTGTGGCGTTCTTTATAGATTGCCTGCGAAGTTATGCCTTTGTCGAGCAACGCCTCTTTTATCTGAAAATAAATGCTGTGATAATTACTTTCGGTATCGTCTTTTTTGATTGGACTGATATAAATTGCCACATAAGTACAACCGTTCACAAATTGTTTTTGCGAAAGAGCCTCTTTTATTTCCTGTACTGCGGTATCAAAATTTTGAAATATGATACTGCCGTTTCTATCAGTGTAAAAAGGTTGCTTGATATATTCCGCAAGATTGGGAAAACTTGTTTTTACAACGCCTGTGTTACGGTCGGAATAAGTTAAACCTTTTGTAAAAATATTGAAGAATGCGGTTGCGTGTTCTGTGTCCTTCTTGTGATAAATAAAGAAAAAACGCACATTGTTGTTTGGAACTGCGGGGGCTTTATACGGACCGTTTTTTAGTCCGCTAAATGGTGCAATATCTGTTCGGTTATTACCAAACACAAGTGTATTTGAGTTGTATGAAGTTTTGAAAATCTTTTGCTCTGGGACTCCTATAAAACCGTTTGTATCTATTTGCAACACTGATTGAAATTCAG
>JAITNR010000027.1 GCA_031290375.1 Prevotellaceae bacterium
AGTTGTTTGAGCAGTATCAGTACTAAAAGTTTTATGTGTATAGTTGATGCCCTTATAGCCGGTTATACCGACCCTGATTATTTGGTAAGTTTAGTTTACGGCAACACGAAGAACAAAGCAAGCGGCAAGCTGAAAGCCGCTCTGACGGGAAATGTAAAAGCGCATCACATCAAACAACTCTCCTGGCAAAAGAAGAATACGAGAAAGCAGCCAACTTTTTGAATATTCAACTATAAATAAAAAAGAAAATAGCGTAAAGGTCGGGTATCTTTGTGGTGGCTCGGGTGCAAAGGTAGATATAATTGTTGGATTGTGCAAATTTATTTTTACACATAATTTTCACAATTCACATATTTGGAGCTGCAAATTCTGAGAATTGTGTTAATTCTGTAAAATGTATTCTGGATTGCTTCGTTCCTCGCAATGAGGCGAAGGGCAAGGCAATGTTATCATAATTATTCATTATTCATTAATTTTCAAATCACTATTCTTGCGAACGGCGGCAGCGAAATATCGCAAAAATCATTATCAAGATACTTGAAATAGCCAGCCATTGCTACCATTGCCGCATTGTCTGTGGTAAAAGCGAGCTTCGGAATATACACGTTCCATCTGTTCTTTTCGCCCTGTTCTACCATCGCCTTTCGCAAACCTGAATTTGCTGAAACCCCACCCGCGATTGCCATTTCGCTGATTTTAAAGTGTTTGGATGCCAATATTAATTTTTTCATTAAAATATCAATAATAGTTTTTTGCAACGAGGCACAAAGGGCTGCTTGGTTTTCTTTCACAAAATCGGGTTTTTTCTTTTTCTCGTCTCTGAGAAAATAGAGAAAAGAGGTTTTTAAACCACTGAAAGAGTAATCAAAACCCGATATATTCGGTTTGGCAAACTTAAATGAATTTTCATCTCCTTCTTTGGATAATTTATCTATAAAGGGACCGCCCGGATAAGGCAAATTCATCACTTTGGCACACTTGTCAAACGCTTCGCCTGCCGCATCATCAATGGTTTGTCCCACTATTTTCATTTTGTTGTAATCTTCAACCAAAACGATCTGCGAATTGCCTCCCGACACCAAAAGACATAAAAACGGGAACCTTGGCGGACTATACTCTACCGGATTATCCGCTATAAAATGCGATAAAACGTGCGCTTGCAAGTGATTGACATCAATCACCGAAACCCCAAGCGACAAGGCAAAACTCTTTGCAAACGAAGTGCCAACAAGCAACGAACCAAGCAACCCGGGTCCACGAGTAAAAGCAACCGCCAAAATATCGGTTTTGTCAATACCTGCTATCTTAATTGCTTCATTTACAACGGGGATAATATTCTGCTGATGTGCTCTCGAAGCCAATTCAGGCACAACCCCGCCGTATGCCTGATGCACCGACTGAGAGGCTATAACATTGGACAACAACAACCTGTCCGACAAAATCGCCGCCGAAGTGTCATCACACGAAGATTCGATTCCGAGAATTATCACAGGGGATTTCATAGTGCAAAGTTATATTTTTTTTTCGGATTAATACCCGGAATTACCATAAATGATTGAAAATAATAAGATTAAATAAAAACTTAAAATCCCGTCATCTCATTTTCAATAATTTCGGTCATCACATCCTTGATGTCCAAACCTGCTGCGCGTACCTGTTGCGGAATAAAACTTGTTGCCGTCATTCCGGGCGTGGTATTCACTTCCAACAGGTTAATGAGGTCGCCTTCCGAAATAATATAATCCACGCGAATAAGCCCCTTGCAGCGAAGATATCCGTAGATTTCAGCTGTCTGTTGCTGAATCTTTTTCGTCAAATCGTCCGAAATTCTGGCAGGTGTAATTTCCTCAACCTGTCCATTGTATTTGGCATCATAATCGAAAAATTCGTTTTTGGAAACTACCTCGCTTACGGGCAATATTACTGTCTTTTCTCCGGTACGATACATTCCGCATGTAACTTCCGTGCCTTGCACAAATTTTTCGATCATCACCTCGTCTCCTTCTGCAAATGCCTTACTGATGGCGGGTTGCACTTGATCAATGGTTTTTACTTTGGTAACACCAAAACTGCTTCCGCCAACACTCGGCTTGATAAAGCACGGAAAGCCTATTTTTTCTGCAATTATGTCATTTGCAACTGTTTGTCCTTTAGTCAAAATCAACGAGTTCGCAACTCTAACGCCGAATGCTTTCAAAAACTGATTGCAACTGAATTTGCAAAACGTAAGTGCCGCAGCCAGTACTCCACAACAGGAGTACGGAATTTTAAGCAGGTCGAAATAACCCTGCAAAACGCCGTTTTCGCCGGGCGTGCCGTGAATGGTGATATAGGCGAAATCAAAAGTGATTTTTTGTCCGTTTTTCGTAAAACCAAAGTCGTTTTTATCAATAGGAAGTTTCTCTTTTTCAGACAATTCTACATTCCAATTCTTACCAACAATTGTTACTACGTAGAGGCTATATTTTTCCTTGTCGATAAACGAGTACAAGCCCTCTGCACTTTTGAGCGACACCTCCATTTCGGACGAGTCGCCACCTGCTACTATTGCTATGTTTTTTTTCATAAAAATTAAATATCTAACTCTTTAAAAAAAAATTTAAGCGGCAAATTTACTCATTATTTTCCATATCAATGTAGATTCAATATCCGAATGCAACTTTTTTTTGCAAATCTGAGAAAAAAGTTTGCACGGTAAAAAAAATTGTTGTACCTTTGCACTCCGTATTTTGAAAGAATAAAAAATATAAAAAAGATATATAAAATGTCGAAAGTTTGTCAGATTACAGGAAAAACAGCGATGATAGGCAACAATGTTTCGCACTCAAACAGGCGTACAAAACGCACTTTTGATGTAAATTTGTTTGAAAAAAAGTTCTATTATGTAGAGGAAGATTGCTGGATTAGCCTCAAAATTTCTGCTGCGGGTCTACGCACCATCAACAAAAATGGTTTGGATGCAGCACTAAAAACCGCCGTTGCAAAGGGACATTGCAATTGGAATGATATTAAATTTGTAATGTAAAAAAAAACAGGAGGAAAAGCAATGGCAAAAAAAAGTAAAGACGCAAGAGTTCAGGTAATTTTGGAATGCACCGAACACAAAACGAGCGGGTTACCGGGTACATCTCGCTATATTACAACTAAAAACCGCAAGAACACGACAGCGCGTTTGGAGTTGAAAAAATATAACCCGATTCTTAAAAAAGTAACTGTTCATAGAGAAATTAAATAAGTTTATATTATGGCAAAAAAAGCGGTTGCATCGTTGCAGAAAGGTGAAGGGAAGGCTCACGCCAAGGTGATTAAAATGATTAAGTCTCCAAAAACGGGTGCTTATGTTTTCCATGAGGAGATAATTTCAAACGACAGAGTAAAAGACTATTTTTTAAAGTAATTTTTTTCTCATATCACTAAATCCTCAACACTTTTTCTGTTTGGGGATTTTTGTATTTTGGCTGAATGTTGTGCAATACTAAGGTGATGTTAAAAATGGACTGTACTAAAATTATGACAAAATGAGATTAGGTTAAATATACGATATTCATTTCCTTTTTTTATCACTAAAACTGTTACTGTCTAAACTCTAAACTTATACTCCACTTTTTTCAATTCTTCGTTAGCCTTGACAATCTTGTCTTTAAGGTTGGACTTGTAAGTTCTCAGCTTTTCTTTTAAATTATTGTCTTTGAGGGATAAAACTTGCACAGCAAGCAGTCCCGCATTCATACCTGCATCTATACCAACGGAGGCAACGGGTATTCCGGGAGGCATCTGTACTATTGACAGCAACGCATCTACCCCTTGCAAAGAAGAACTGACAGGCACTCCAATAACAGGCACAATCGTATTTGCGGCAATCACCCCCGGCAAATGTGCTGCCATTCCTGCCGCTGCAATAATCACCTCCAAACCCTGACTTTCAGCTGCCTTTGAAAAATTTTCTACTTCCGCAGGCGTACGGTGTGCCGACAATGCCAACAACTGAAACGGCACTTCAAAATCGTTAAGCACTCTCGCCGCTTTTTCCATTACAGGCAAGTCGCTGGTGCTGCCCATAATAATACTCACTTTTGGACTCATATAATTTGTTTGTTATTTATGATTTAGAATAATTGTAAAGTTGCTGGTAACTTCTGAATTATCTTGTAAAAAATAAACTTTTTAACTAAAAAAACATTTTTGCAAAGTTACATTTTTTTTATACCTTTGTAGCCTTAAATTTGACAATTAGCATTTTTTATTATGAACTCTTTTGAAAACAAGGAAAAATCCTTACCCAAGTCTGCCAAAAATACGGCGGAAGAAGTTATAAACAACTCAGGCACAGCATCGAAAACAATCGTTACTACTGCCGTGGAAACTGTAGAAAAACCACAGTCGGTTTCTGCCATTAATAATGATAAAATTAAGAGAAAAGTGAAAAAGTCTGATACTGTTATCCCGCCTGAAGAAGAGGGTAAAAAAGTGAGAAAGAGTAGAAAAGTGGAAAAGGTAGAAGTGGAAAAAGCAGAAAAAAAAGTGCGAAAAGTAAAAAAATCTGATGTTGTTGTTCAACTTGAAGAAGAGAAAAAAGGAAAAAACACAGAAAAAGTAGAAGAAAAAAAGGTGAAAGAAAAAGAGAAAAAAATAGAAAAGGTAGAAGAAGAACAACCCAAAGAGGAAGAAAAGATTCAGAATAAAGATAGAAAAAATTACCCGCCGCGTTCTCGTGAAGAGTTGGTCGAAGATTTGAGGGAACTCCTGTTAGAACCGGCTGTGGAAAACATTCGCACTGCCGTTGATACAATAAAGCAGGCTTTTTACAAACACAGCAAACAGGACAATCCAACATCGGAAACAGAAGAAACCGACAATGTTATTGAAAAAGTTTTGGACAACGTTGAAGTGGAATTTAAACAATTGCTCGCAAAATACAAGGATCTAAAGGCTGCAACCAATGCCAAAATTGAAGAACAGAGAGAGAAAAATCTTCAACTGAAACAGCAAGTTTTGTTAAAATTGGAGGCACTTACATCTTCTACCGAAGATTTGTCTGCCACAATTCCCGCTTTCAGAAAACTGCAGCACGAGTGGAAAAAAATTGAGCAAGTGCCTCAAAATATGGTAACTGAGATTTGGAAACAATACAATCGTTATCAGGAAAAATTTTATGATCTGATAAAAATCAACAATGACCTCAGGGAGTACGATTTTAGAAAAAATCTTGAACTCAAAACTGTACTTTGCTTGGCAGTTGAGAAATTGGAACGGGAAAATGATGCAGTTTTTGCCGTTCAAACTCTGCAAAAACTGCACGAGGAATGGCGTGAAATAGGTCCCGTATCACGTGAAGACAGAGAAGATATTTGGAACAGATTTAAAGAAGGTTCTTCCAAAATCAATAAAAAACATCAAGCTTATTTCGATGAACTGAAAAAACTGGAAGAGCATAATCTAAAACTTAAAATAGAGTTGTGCGAAAAAATAGAGCAAATTGATTTTGCCAAACTTAAAACGCTCAAACAATGGAACGGGACAATGGCTGAAATCTTTGCAATACAAAATCAATGGAAAGAAACAGGTTCTGCTTCCAAAAAGGCTAATCCTAAGGTTTTCAGGCGTTTCAGAACTGCCTGCGATAACTTTTTCAAAGAAAAGGGTAATTTTTACAAAACATTGAAAGAAGATATGAGCCAAAACCTTACAAAGCGTAAGGAATTATTGGCAAAGGCTGAAGAGTTGAAAGGCAGCACAGACTGGAAAGAAACGGGACACAAATTGATCAGTTTACAGAAAGAATGGAAAAACATCGGAATTACAACACGCAAACAAACCGACGACTTGTGGGATAAATTCACTGCTGCCTGCAACCACTTTTTTGAGCAGAGAAAGCAAAATTCTTCCAACAAAAAAGATGACGAACTGGAAAACTTGAAACTGAAAAATGAGTTTATCAGCGAAAAAATAGAGAAATTTACCTCCACAGGCAATACCTTCAAAGATGTTACAGCATTAAAGAAACTAATAGAGGAGTACAACCAAATCGGGTTTGTGCCAAAAAAAGACAAAAATGCTTTGCAAGAGCGTTTTCGCGTAGCAGTAGATGGCAAATTTAACGAAATTCACCAATTTAAAGAAATTCGGAGAAAAAACGAGCCTGACAATGCCCAAAGAGAGAATACCAAAAGTACAGAAATCCATGATAGAGTAAACGTGAGGACTCTCAGAAGGGAGTTGGCTATTTACGAAAACAACATCGGTTTTCTAAACACTTCGTCCCCCAAAGGCAGTGCCTTACTTGACGAAATAAACAAAAAAGTAGACGACCTGAAACAGAAAATTGCAAAAATGGGAAAGTAATATACAATTGAAAATTGAGGATGCAAAATACAAATCAAAGTCTTGGCTCTAAAATTTAATAAAAAAAATATGAAAGCATTAGTGAAAAAACAGCCTGTTAAAGGGCTTTGGATGGAAGATATGCCGATACCCAAAGTTGGTGGCAATGACGTACTAATTAAAATCAAAAAAACAGCCATTTGTGGCACCGATTTGCACATTTACGAGTGGGACGACTGGTCTCAAAAAACCATTAAAACCCCAATGATAATCGGACATGAATATGCAGGCGAAGTTGTAGAGGTCGGCTCAAACGTACACAACGTTAAAGTCGGTCAAAGGGTTACGGGCGAAGGGCATATTGCCTGTGGGCATTGCAGAAATTGCCGCAGAGGAATGATGCACGTATGCGAAAATATCATCGGCGTTGGCGTCAATCGTGATGGGGCTTTTGCCGAATATCTATGTATTCCCGAAAGCAATGTGATTAAACTTGACGGCAGGATTTCAGATGAGATTGCTTCTATTATGGACCCGTTCGGAAACGCTACTCACACAGCACTTTCGTACCCGCTCTTAGGTGAAGACGTACTGATAACGGGTGCAGGATTAATCGGCTCAATAGCAACAGCAATTGCACGTTTTGCAGGGGCTCGCTACGTGGTTGTAACAGATTTGAGCGATTATCGCCTCAACATCGCAAAAAAAATGGGTGCTACTATCACAATCAATCCTACAAGAAAGGAAACTGTTGCCGATGCAATGAAACAGTTGGATATGAAGGGCTTCGATGTGGGTCTGGAGATGTCGGGCTCGGCGGTGGCATTCAGGGAGATGCTCGACTATATGTACAACGGCTCAAACATTGCATTGCTGGGTATTCTACCGGACGGCACAGGAGTTGATTGGAGTAAAATCATCTTTAAAGCACTGACCCTAAAAGGCATATACGGACGTAAAATGTGGGAAACATGGTATCAGATGCAACAGATGTTGATTGCAGGTATCAACATAACGCCGATTATAACACACCGTTTCAATATTGACGACTTCCAAAAAGGCTTCGATGTAATGGAAAGCGGTCAATGCGGAAAAGTTGTGTTAGACTGGGAATGATTGAATAATACCAAAGTAGTGTTAAAAATGGACTATATAAAAGTCATGATAAAATGAGATTACGAGTCAAGCCCGCAATGACGTAAATAACTTTGTATAGCGAACTTATTTCATTTTGGTATAACTCGTAACGTTTTTAGTTTCTGAATTGTTTCGTTCCTCGCAATGACGCATTGCGTTTGGGCTCTGTGTTATTACGAGCGGAGCGAAGCTATCTATCCAGCGTCATTGCAGGCTTGACCCGCAATCTCAAATCGAAGAGGGTGCTGTGAATTGCTTCGCTTTACTCCTCGCAATGACGCAAAGTAATGTATGAATGATGAATGCGTTCTCTGCGGACTTAGTTTTATTCCATTTTGGTATAAATTGAAAATTAATAAAAAAACGCTCTCTTTTTAGAAAGCATTTTTTTAGGACAGGGCACTTTATACTGTTTTGTACAAAAGACGGATAAGAAGACAAAACGATGACAATAGTTTTTATCTGTCTTATCGCGAAGCATTTGTCCATGCCTCAAATATATCTGCGTGAAAAATATCAATTCTCAGTTTTTCCGTACACCCACCCTTTTGCCCGTCCAAGCGGCGGCTCGCCTGTGTCGGTAGGCAGAAATTTATCCACTTCGGGCAACTGAACCGGCAAATCCTTTTCATCAACCACGTGCGGCATTCCATCTTTGTAATAAATTGGAAAAGGCTCACCCCAATAGCGCTGACGACTGAAAATAGCATCACGTAAACGATAATTGACCTTGACCTTGCCCAAACCACTTTCCTCAACATACCGCTTGGTTTTGGCAATCGCCTCTTTTACCGTTAAACCATTCAAAACCAAAGTATTATTTTGATTATCATTGTTCTGAATTGGCGAATTTATCATTGTTCCCTCTTTGGCATCAAAACTTTCTCGACTTACATCCGCCCCCTCAATTAGAGGTATGATTGGCAAATTAAAGTGCCTGGCAAAAGCGTAATCCCGACTGTCGTGTGCAGGAACCGCCATAATCGCCCCCGTGCCGTAGCCCGCAAGCACGTAATCGGAAATCCAAACAGGCATTTTTTCGTTCGTAACGGGGTTGATTGCATACGAACCGCTGAAAACTCCCGTAACTTTCCTGTCGGCAATGCGTTCTCGTTCGGTGCGTTTTTTAGTCCTGTCCAAATATTTCTTTACATCATCGACTTGCTGAGGAGTGGTGAGCGCAGTAAGCAATTCACTTTCGGGTGCAAGCACCATAAAAGTTACACCAAAAATGGTGTCAGGGCGAGTTGTGAAAACGAGCACTACCCTACCATTATCTCCATCGGAAGAGGCTATTGAAAAGCGTATTTCTGCCCCCTCGCTGCGTCCAATCCAATTCCGCTGCGTTTCTTTGAGCGACTCCGTCCAATCAACTGATTCCAAGCCGTTTAAAAGCCGTTCCGCATACGCCGAAACCCTCAAACTCCACTGCTCCATCTTGCGCTGCACCACAGGATAACCGCCGCGAACAGACACGCCATCGCTTACTTCATCGTTGGCAAGCACCGTTCCAAGTTTGGCACACCAATTTACAGTGGTTTCTGCCAGATACGCAATGCGGTAGTTCATAAGCACCTCTTGCTGTTGGCGTTCATCCCACGATTTCCATTCGTGAGCCGTAAAATGAAGCTCTTCGGTTTGAGCAATATCCAAATCTTTATTGCCCTGAATTTCAAAACATTCGACAAGTTCCGCTATAGGACGCGCCTGCTTCACCTGATTGCAATAATAGGAATTAAACATCTGAACAAAAGCCCATTGAGTCCATTTGTAATATTCGGGGTCGCACGTGCGAATTTCGCGGTTCCAATCGAACGAAAAACCTATTTTATCAAGTTGTTCTCTGTATCTTTTGATATTTTGCTCCGTTGTAACAGCAGGGTGTTGCCCGGTCTGAATAGCGTATTGCTCGGCAGGCAGTCCGTAGGCATCGTAACCCATAGGATGCAGCACGTTAAAGCCTTTCAAACGTTTGTAGCGAGCATAAATATCCGATGCAATGTACCCAAGCGGATGCCCCACGTGCAAGCCCGAACCGGAAGGATATGGAAACATATCAAGCACATAATACTTCGGCTTATCGAGGTCAATATCAACGTTGTACGTGCGATTTTCCTTCCAATACTGCTGCCACTTTTTTTCAATTTCCTTAAAATTATATTCCATTTTTTTATATTTCAGACCTGATTGTAAATGGTCGTTTTTTTTTATTTTTTGTCATCAAAGAGTCTGCTTCACAAGCACACTGACGACACGGATTTAGGCACAAAAAACAAAAAACTTGTAATGTTTTAATTTCTGGCTTGCTTCGTTCCTCGTAATGATGCGAAGTCCAAGAGCAATACGTCTTTGCAGGAACGACAAGTCAGATACATTTTATGTCTTATTTATTTTTCATTGCTTAACAGATTGTTACTGATTTGCAAAAATTTTATTTTTTTAGTATGTGATAATCAATAATATAAAAATCCACTCCACACTATCCGTGTACAAAAAAACTTTTGAAACACCCTTTTGCAAAGTTACATTTTTTTTCATAATTAATATTCGGGCAAAAGACAGATAAAACAAGGTAAAGATAGAGGCAAAAATCAGTAACAGATTTCAACCCATTACTGCTCAAATCAAAAAACATAAAAAATCGTTTGCGTATAAAAAAAACTTTATCTACCTTTGCATTTGGAATATTAACTGAAATAAACAGTTATTTATGAGAAAATTTTTATTTTTTGTAATGCTAATTACCTGTTTCAACGGTTATGGGCAGGGCAATTTAGTGTTTTCGTACGATGCATCTGGCAACTGCATTAGAAAATACCTGACGGTGGTAATGTCTTCGCCCGCAAAGCCGGACGTGGACAATGAGGAAGTGCAACCACAAACCGATTTGATTGGTGATTTAAAGGTAACAGTCTATCCAAACCCGACTGACGGACTTTTGCAGGTCGTAATTGACGGCACAAGCGAGCAGGATTTTCGCTTTACGCTTCTTGATATGAGCGGGACAGTTTTACAAAACTTTATTTCTCATTCGTTGACGAATGAGATTGACATGAGCACCTGTATTGCAGGCGTTTATGTATTACGATTGCAGATAAAGGAAAAACTGTCAGTTTTCAGAATCATTAAAAAGTAAAACTTTATGAAAAGGAAGGCAATATTTTTAGCAACTGTACTGACAGTAAACATTTTTGTGCAGGCACAAACAACAGAAAATGCAGAGACGCAGGCAATTACTATACCTATTTTAGAGCAATTTGTAACGGCAATGCCGGCAACAGCAAGCGTAACTCAAACAGGTTCTGCCAATTACAGTATTCCGATTGAAGTGCCGCCCGGCACAAACGGACTCCAGCCTCAAATTGCCATTTCCTACAATTCTCAGGGAGGTTTTGGCGCAATGGGCATCGGTTGGGATATTTCTGGCTTGTCGGCTATTACGCGAGGCTCCAAAAGTTTTTATTACGATGGAGATGCCATAGCCTACAATTCTGTACAGTTTGACAATACAGACCAACTTTATTTAGATGGGCAAAGGCTGATTTTGTTGAGTGGAACGCATTTGTTCTTTGGAGCGGTATATGGTTTTGAAATTGAAAATTACTCAAGAGTAACTGCCAAAGCAGATGGACTATTAATTTATTTTGAATTGAAAACTCCTGATGGACAGATTATTGAGTATGGCAGACAGAATAATTCCAAGCTGACGGGAACGGGAGGAACTTTATCTTGGAGAGTCAGCAGGCAAGCAGATGTGACCGGTAACAGTATAAACTATTTTTACTCCTCGTTGGGTAGAACTTTGAAAAAAATTACTTATGCGGGCGGTGAAAATTCAATAGAATTTAATTACTCTTTAAACAACAAAAATCCACAAAAGAAGTACATCAAGGATTTTCTTGTGGTTAATGATTCGCTTCTGTCAAGCATTGTTACAAAAAATGCAGGCAAAAACGTTAAACAATATGCCTTAACGTACACTACATCAAGTACGGACAAACGATTGTTGTCAATTGGAGAGTATAATTGGGGAACAAGCATATTTTCCTTATCGGATTCTTTCAATTTTTTGAGTACTACGAATGTTGAATGGGGAGAAGAAAGTGGAATTCTGGATGTTATAGTAAAACAGATGGAGGACGGCAATGTGGTAAATGTAAAAAACTCTTATTTGTATTCAGGTGATATTGACGGCAATGGCACCGATGAGATAATTTTACTTCATTGTTATAAGACTTCTACAGGTCCTGTACTGCAAATTGACACGTACGCATTGAATGCACAGGGGACAGCACTTACATTGAGACAATCCTATTATGCGGACGGTACTTTGATTGCCGTGAAAGATTGTGACTACAATGCGTTTCTCATTAATCTGAATGACGACCAATATGCCGATTTGTTAATATCAGGCTACTTAAAGCAAGGAAGCAATACAACCTACTCTACCATTCAATTACAGGGGCTCTTTGGAAATTCCGAAGGAAAGTTTGGCAGTCTTCAAAGTTTGCTTCCTTATGTGAATGATGAACATGGAGTTTGGGGTAATCAACTTCTCGGCGATTTTGACGCTAATGGCAAACTTGATTTGTTACATATAGTAGCACCAGACCAAGCCAATTCGCATATAGTTTTTACTGACCACATCAACATTATTGAATCCGTTAAGTGGGATAACAGCAAGAGGACTTTTTTTTATAGCGAGGGATTGATTAATCGTAGATATAAACCTTTTTTTCAGGCACTTTACCCTGTTGATATGAATTCAGACAACAGAACGGATATAGTGATACACTGTAATGAACACACAGACCCAGAATACAAGTGGAGAATTGCCCTGAGCAACGGATTGGATGCAGAGCCGACCATGCAGGAAACAAACTTGGTAAATGCTCACAGCCATACAAGTTATAAGGACTACGACCTACAGTATCCTGTTTTCCTTGATTATAACGGAGACGGCTTTACAGATGTTGTAATAGCAGACGAAACCTACCTGAGCAGCTGTAACGGTTTGTGCGATACCAAATGGTATTTTTACAAAAATAACAATGGCACGCTGGAACTGGAAAAAATTATTGACAGGGGCAAACAGGAACTTTCGAGAATGCAGCCTGTAGTAATGGATATAAACAACGACGGCATTCAAGACCTGGTCTATGCTGATGGTGTTAACTATCGTGCTTTCACAATGCCTCAGGCAAACAAAAGGCTCTTAATTCATAAAATCACCAACGGACTGGGGCAGGTTGACCAGTTTACCTACAAGTACAACAACAGTTACGAAAAACCGAACGGTACAGACGTTAGAATACTAAATGCTTCGATAGTGCTGGTTGACAGGCATATACAATCAAATGGCGACACAGTTGCCTATACTTTTCAGAAGGCAAAATATCACAAATTTAAGGGATTTTTAGGGTTTGAAACAACTGCCGCAAACAATATCACAACGGACTTCAGAACGGAAAACACATATCAAGCTATTGGCAATTATTTTAACTGGGCTTTGCAGACACAAAAAGTATCTGTTCCCAACCTTGTTTCCGGGGCGGTAACTCAAGGAACTTCTGCATCGCCTGACAGTTCTCCCATATCACCTATTGATCCTCCTTCCATGTCGCTATGGTACGACATCTCTACAACAACTTACACAAACAGTAGCATTGTGATAGATGCAGCTAAAAAACGTTATATTCCAATAATTTTGCAGGCAGTATCAATCGACAATTTGACAGGCATTACCAAAACCGTCAATTATCTGTACAATACAAATGGAACCTTGAGTAAAGAACAGATTTCGGAAGGCGGTTTTACAACAAAAACGGAATATTCGGATTTTGTTTCGGCAAACAACAGCCCTGTTGCGTATCTGCCTCAAACAAAAAAAGTTACATATTCAAACAGTGAGGGTAATATCGAATATATTACAAAATTTGAATATAACAGTACAGGGCAAATTTTCAGGCAAACCGAGTTTTTTGGCAAACCAAATAAAATTATAACAGGTTTTGAATATTTTCCAACAGGCAATTTAAAGAAAACAACCGTAGCCATTACCAATTTAACAACGCGGACAACCGAGTATGAATATGATAATCTGTTCCGTTTGCCAACAAAGAAAATAAACGCATTTGGGCAATATTCTGAAACGGGCTATGACTTTGCCAACGGAAATGTTGTATCGGAAAAGGGTATTAACGGATTAATCGTTTCGTATGGATACAGCCCGTCAGGGCAGTTGGTCCAAAAGAGAATGCCGAACGGACAGATATTTTCATACGGTCGTGCCTTCACCTCCAACTACAATTCAAAATATAAAACAACGGAAACAATGAATGAACCTGCCTTGCAAACAGCAACCTATTATGATATTCTCGGGCGTGAAGTTTATAAAACTCAGACCGGGGCTAATGGTGCACTGTTGCATAGCAGTAATGTTTATAATGCTCAAAATCAGTTAATCAAAAGAAATTTGCCGCACGAAACAACCGAAACAAATCCTGCATATACCGAATACACATACGGCTTGTATGGACGG
Source organism: Prevotellaceae bacterium (assembly GCA_031290375.1). GTDB lineage: Bacteria > Bacteroidota > Bacteroidia > Bacteroidales > Paludibacteraceae > F0058. Next base: position 14,000 of record JAITNR010000027.1, read on the forward strand.
CTAACGCAGAAAAAAACATTTGACGGCGTTTTTGAAAATCGGACAGGCTACTCATATAGCGGAAAAACTACAACCGTTAAGGATTTAATTGATAATCAGGTAATTTCGACAACCGTATTGAATGACGCAGGACTTGTTGCAAGCAAAACCGACAGGGGTGGAACTATTGTGTATCAATATTTTGCAGACAAACAACCCAAAATCGTAACCGCCAACGGCTCGCCAACTGAGTTCACTTATGACGAATACGGCTATCAAGCCTCTATTACCGACCCTGACGCAGGCACTATTACATACAGACATTACGCCAACGGATTTTTGAGTAGCCAGGCCAATGCCAAAGGCGACGTCTCAGAGTTTCTCTACGATGCCCTGGACAGAACAGAGGTAGAAATAATTACAGAGGCTGACGGCGGTAAAGTCTATGCATATATTTATGTTTACAAACAAAGCGGAAACGGCATAGGACAGGTAGATTACCTTATTTATGGGGAAAACAACCAGCAAAAACATAAAAGAACTTTTTCGTACGATGCAAACCATCTGATAACACAAGTAACTGATAATTATGAATATACAGATTATACTACCTGCTACCTTTATGACCGGTGGTGGAGACAGACACTTAAACAGTCGCCCTCAGGTTTTCAGACTGTAAATGTGTATGACAACTACGGCAATATTTCGGAAATTAAAATGAGTGAAGGTCTTGTAATTTGGAAATTGGACAGTCAATTTACCTCCAATATTTAGATAATTATGAAAAAGTTAATTATTTTGTTATTCTCAGCAGTTTGCTGTTACATATATGGTGAGGAACAAATAAAAGCAAGTTATCAAACAGGAGACGAGTATTTAAACTATGAACTAATATTATTAAAATCAGGCAAATATGTTTTAAATTGTAACACTTCGTCTAGCGATGATGCATTCACTATCCATTTAATATCAACAGGCAAGTATTCAACAAATGGTAATTTGTTAATTTTGAAAGATAAGTATAATGGTTATAAATTAGAATTTAATCTTTTTAATTACGGGAAAAATTGCTACTCAAAAAAAATATTCAGAGCTATAAAGAATTTGGTATTCGAATTGAAATCCGAAAAAACAAATGAAACATACGAGGAATTTGACAGTACATTTGAATATGTTACTCATAAGAAAATTTTTAATGATAGTGTTTGTCAATACGATACTGTTTGTCACGAGCTACACTACGAGAATTATGGACTTACTATCAAAATTCTGAACCACTTATATTATAAATATTATCTTAAAGGACTATTATTTTCAAGTGGTAGAATAACTTATTCTTTTGAGAACAATAATAGTCCTTTCTGTAATAAATTAACATTACATGATGATTATATGGATTTTGATTTTGTTTGTTATATCGAAGAAAATGCGATTGTGGATAATATATTGGGATTTGGTGATTTAACCTACAGGTGTGGTTATAGCCCCGTTGAAAAAGAATATGGTTTTAATTTTTGCAATGATAAATGATTAAATTGTTGGTGACCTATCCTGACTTCGACGGTCAAAAATCACAAAGTACTATTACTCAATGACTTACCAAAACAGCAAGCCACTACACTTTTTAATTTTCGAGTAATTGATAAGGCACTAAACTTCGGTGTTTTTTCATTGCTTGATATATTGTTTGTGTGTCTTTTGACGTTTTGGCAGGCAAAAC
>JAITNR010000036.1 GCA_031290375.1 Prevotellaceae bacterium
GCAGGTAAAGCTTGACGTACAGCTTGGGCAGGATGCTCTACTTTCTTCTTGCGCTCGTAGGTGATGGTTTCTTTCTGTGCTTCCTCGACCTGCTTTTCTTCGGGTAATTGTTCCATGCCTTCAAAGGCTATTGGAAGCTGATTGGGGTCTTGGGTGATGAATCGTTCCGAGGAACGTCCGAAAAGTGTCCGGCGAAGATATAAGAGTTCATCCTTGAGCTTTTCGTTCAGGGACAACAAGCGCTCGACTTCCTTTTTTAAGGACTCGTTCTCTTTTACAAGTGCTTTTTGTTGAACTGTTTCCATGCTTTAAAGATACAAAAAAAAATTGAATCCGCCAAGAAAAAAAGCAACTATTTACCGCTTTTTTTTAATGTTTTCAAATCTTTTTTTATACCGTATTTTTTCCAGTGAAATGCCCTCTATCATCATTACTAAATCCGTCCATCCAAGATGAAAACTTTGGGTGGCTTTATCCAAAGCAGGCAGTGAAAAACGTCCCCGTTCCAGCCGTTTGTGGTAAATCACTAATCCGCCCCTTTCCCAGTGAAGCAGTTTGATACTGGTACAGGGTTTATTCACAAAAATAAATACTTCCCCACTCAACGGGTCGCGACCCATTTCCCCGCGAACCACACCCGAAAGACGGTCGAAGCCTTTGCGCAAATCGCAGCTACCCGCACAAAGGTAATAACGCAACGAATCATTTAAACTGAACATTAAATCCGAATTTTTACTAAGCTGGTTAATTCTGTAATACTTATCCCTATACGATTCTTAAAGCGTAAGATTACCCCATGAGGATAATGAATCTCAATAGCCACTGATGAGGCTTCGTCTCTAATCGGCGCCTCTATTTCTACCGGATATACTTTCTGCTTCTTTTCCTCCTCAATCGGATGGGAGACTCCCGGATGTTCCTGTAGATATCGCCGCCGCCAATTATAGAATTGCCATTCGGATACCCCGTGTTGCGTGTAGTAGGATTTGGCGCCAATGCCTCCTTGACGGTAATAGTCTGCTATCAGGTTATAGCCTTCCGCCTTACTCAATCTTGAAACGCTTGTTCTCTCTTTTTTCATCTCCTTATTTTTTTGACAAAGGTAGATGTTCTCTTTTAACTGGGAAAGATGCACTTCCCCGAATGCTTACAATGCACACTCTATAATGATCTTTCATTTATAGATAATGCTTTGGCATGGAAAAATCTAACTGCCATAGTAAAAATAGAAGCAACCCGCCATAGCAAAAAAGAGAAGTGTGAAGGGAAAAAGACTCGATGCCGGATGGAATAATGATTATTTATTGAAAATCCTAACTAATTAAGATGCGTTTGCCCTGGTTAGCCTGTAAAACAGTTTTTTTGTGTGAGAAATTTTTAGTAATTTTGCATAAATAAATTTAATTAGAAGAACTAAAAATGAGTAAAATAGCAAAAATTTATGCACGGGAAATACTTGATTCGCGTGGAAATCCGACAGTAGAAGTAGATGTAACGCTGGAATGTGGCATAATGGGACGTGCAGCCGTACCTTCGGGTGCATCAACAGGTGAAAACGAGGCACTGGAACTCAGAGACGGAGACAAGCAACGCTACGCAGGCAAAGGCGTGATTAAGGCAGTAGAAAACGTGAATAACACCATAGCACCGAGACTTGTCGGACAATGTGCCCTGCAACAACGCAAAATCGACCATCAAATGCTTGAACTTGACGGCACAGCAAACAAGTCAAAACTTGGGGCAAACGCAATTCTTGGGGTTTCGCTTGCCGTTGCAAAAGCGGCAGCCAACTATCTTGATATACCACTCTATCGCTATATTGGAGGCACAAACACATTCGTTCTGCCCGTTCCAATGATGAATATCATTAATGGCGGCTCGCATTCCGATGCCCCCATTGCTTTTCAAGAGTTTATGATTCGCCCTGTTGGTGCAAAATCGTTTAAGGAGGGCTTGAGATGTGGTGCAGAAGTGTTTCACGCACTGAAAAAAGTGTTGCACGACAGAGGATTAAGCACCGCTGTTGGTGATGAGGGAGGTTTCGCTCCCGCTCTTGACGGGACGGAAGATGCTTTGGAGTCGATTGTACAGGCAATAAAAAATGCAGGATACGAGGCAGGTAAGGATGTTACAATAGGGCTGGACTGTGCCGCTTCGGAGTTTTACAGCAACAGTGTTTATGATTATTCTAAATTTGAGGGTAAAAAAGGAGCAATACTTTCTCCAAAAGAACAGGTTGAATTTCTTGCTGACTTGGTTGCCAAATACCCGATTGACTCTATCGAAGACGGCATGAGCGAAAACGACTGGGACGGCTGGAAACTGCTTACCGACAAACTTGGGGAGAAAATCCAACTCGTAGGCGATGACCTGTTTGTAACCAACGTTGAATACCTGAAAAGAGGCATTGACAGCGGTTGTGCCAACTCAATTTTAATTAAAGTCAATCAAATAGGAACGCTTACCGAAACTTTGGATGCAATAGAAATGGCTCATCGTGCGGGCTATACATCGGTTATCTCGCATCGCAGCGGTGAGACCGAAGACTGTACCATTGCCGACATTGCTGTTGCCTCCAATTCGGGTCAAATCAAAACAGGCTCGCTGAGCCGTTCCGACCGCATGGCAAAATACAACCAACTGCTGCGTATAGAGGAAGAGTTGGGCAATTTGGCAGTATATGGATATAATTGAGAAACTGCTTATTTACAATAAGCAAGTTGTTTAAGAATCCGTAGGATTTTCATATTAATAGAAATGCAGGCTCTCTTAAATGAACAATAAACAATGAATAATATATCGTATGAGAAGTTTATTATTCATTGTTCATTGATATATATGCTCGACTATAAATTTGCCATGTCCCATAGACACTAAACATCTGAAAGTCTTTGTTTCTATTCCTAAATCTAATGATATTAATTTATTGAGAATTAATCAAGAAAAATATAACAGTGCACAATATAAAACAAACCTTAAATAAATACGTTGAAACATTTAATACAGAGGTATTTATAGAGAACGACCCGATACAGATTCCGCACGGATTTTCAAAAAGAGAAGACATTGAAATTGCGGGTTTTCTGGCTGCTACCATCGCGTGGGGGCAACGTAAAAGCATCATCAATAACGCAAAAAGGCTAATGGAAATGATGGAAAATTCTCCATATCTATTTGTTACTCAGGCAAATAGTGCAACCGACTGGCAACCGATAAAAAAATTTGTACATCGTACTTTTAACGGCGAAGATTGCCTGTTCTTTCTTCATTCTCTAAGAAACATATATTTGAAACACAATGGATTGGAGACTGTTTTCACAAAAGGTTTTGAACGGGACAGCACAATTTTTGGAACACTGGCATATTTTCGTAAAATATTTCTGGAGTTGCCGCACGAAAAACGTGTAGAAAAACATCTTTCGGATGTATCGCGCGGCTCAGCAGCAAAGCGGCTTAATATGTTTTTGCGGTGGATGGTGCGGCAAGACAGACACGGAGTGGATTTTGGGCTTTGGCAAAATATCCCCGCTGCTGCTTTGATGCTGCCACTTGATGTACATTCAAGTAGTATAGCTCGCAAATTGGGACTTCTCACACGTCCCCAAAACGACTGGAAAGCAGTGGAAGAAATCACCGCCGTCTTGCGTGAGTTTGACCCGCAAGACCCTGTAAAATACGACTTTGCCCTGTTCGGAATAGGAGTAAACAGGGTAACTCAACTTTCGTAGTGAGTTAACCGTTTGAAAATAAACATATATGAATCGTATCTAATACCTAAATCACTTCCAAATACCCGTCATTGCGGGCTTGACCTGCAATCCCCTGTTTTTCAGCGACTTATTTAGAGGGGGATTGCGGGTCAAACCCGCAATGACGGCACTTTTGTTACTTTTAGGTTAAATATACGATATTAATTAAACATATAATGTAAAATATGATTTATACCGAAATGGAATAAAATAAGTCCGTCATACAAATTTATTTACGTCATTGCAGGCTTTACCCGCAATCTCATTTTATCACAATTTTTATGTAGTCCGTTTTAAATATCTCTTGGTATTATTATTATTGTTGACATACAAATAATTCGTAATTGAAAATTAAATTCAACTACGAATTACGAAAAGACGGCACAAATGCGGTGGCGTATAGCATACGCCCTCAGGCTAAAACGTTTTTATGTAACTTTATTTTCCAAACATGTTAAATAAAGTTGATAATGTGTTTGTTACAGTTGTAGCAGTGCTGCTATTTACCGTTCCGTTACCTGTTGATGCCTGAGCAATGTTGCCAAAATTCAACCCTGTTAAAGTGTCGATTATGCTGCTTGCATTACTCTGTGTTACGTTTTGTTGCGATCCAACCACTGCTCCCTGTACAAACTGTCCATAGAAGGTTTTGTTTGAGAGGTTTTGCTTGATAACAGTTACACTTGTTGATAACTGCATAAGTTGCAATAAAGTGGTGGTGTTCTTAAAATCAATTTTATTCCCGTTCGATTTGTACTGTGAATAGAGTCCCAACAGGGAACCGCCAAAAGACTGTCCTGTGGTGTACGCCGCAGAACTGGCGGTACTGCCTGACGATGATGTTGATGACGATGACGTTGTGCCGCAGGCGGCAAATACGATAAAACCTGCCATTACCAAGGCTACTAAACTTAATTTTGCTTTCATTTCTTTCTAAAATTTTTGTATATTCGTTAATAATTTTTATATTATGTTGCGACTTGTACATGCAAAAACCGTGCCTAAAATCACATTAATTTCAATGTATAATCATTTTATTTTTGCAAAAATAAATGATTTTTTTATCCGAGAAAAATCATGCAGAGTGACACATTAAGAAAGTCAGAAAAAAACACAAACAATTATTAAGCATGAAAAATATTTTTTGTTAACTTTTTATTTTTTTATTTCAATAAAATATTGAATATTAAATACTTAAATAATATTTAAGAAAATTTAACATCATATTTTAGAAAAATAGTTTTTCTAAAACAATATTTTTTTTATACCTTTGCTGTCCAATTTTTATAAAAAATATTTAAGTAAAGTTATGAAACTGAAAGTTTATACAGAGGAAGAGGTAAAAAAAGCCACTTTAGATTATTTTTGCGGGGACGAACTTGCATCTCAGGTTTGGATAAACAAATATGCGTTGAAAGATTCGGACGGGAATCTCTACGAGCATTCGCCTGAAGATATGCACTGGCGATTGGCAAGAGAGATTGAACGGATTGAGAAAAAATACCCTAATCCGTTGTCAAATGAGGAATTGTTCGCTCTTTTTGATAGGTTCAAATACATTGTACCACAGGGCGGTCCGATGACGGGAGTCGGCAACGATTTTCAGGTTTCGTCCCTGTCTAACTGCTTTGTAATCGGCATAGAAGAATACGCCGATTCCTACGGGGCAATCATCAAACTTGACGAGGAGCAGGTGCAACTTATGAAGAGACGCGGTGGCGTTGGGCACGACTTGTCGCAAATTCGTCCCGAAGGCTCTCCCGTAAAAAATTCCGCTCTCACCTCTACAGGCATAGTGCCCTTTATGGAGCGCTATTCCAACTCCACACGAGAAGTGGCGCAAGGAGGCAGACGAGGAGCTTTGATGCTTTCAGTTTCTATCAAACATCCTGATTCAGAAAAGTTTATAGATGCAAAGTTGCTTCAAGGAAAAATCACAGGGGCGAATATTTCTGTAAAAATTGATGACGAATTTATGAGATGTGTTGAGAATGGCACTTCATATTGTCAGCAATACCCTGTTGATTCTGACAGTCCGAAGTTTGCAGTAGATATTAACGCAAAAGAACTTTGGAACAAAATCGTCCACAATGCGTGGAGTTCGGCTGAACCGGGCGTGCTGTTTTGGGACACAATAACAAAAGAGTCCGTACCCGACTGTTATGCCGATTTGGGCTACAAAACCGTTTCTACCAATCCCTGCGGCGAAATTCCACTATGCCCGTACGACTCTTGCCGTTTGATAGCGTTAAATCTATATTCTTACGTAGAAAATCCATTTACCGAAGAGGCAAAGTTCAATTTTGAACTCTTTAAAAAGCACGTTCAATACGCACAGCGAATAATGGACGACATAATTGATTTGGAGATGGAAAAAATTGACAATATCCTGCAAAAAATCAAGTCCGACCCCGAAGATGACGCCATTAAGGAAACGGAGTATATGTTGTGGGTAAAAATCAGGAACAAAACTGCTCAGGGCAGACGTACAGGCGTTGGCATCACAGCTGAGGGCGATATGGTTGCCGCTTTGGGCTTGCGTTACGGCTCCGAACAGACAATAGATTTTTCGGAAGAGGTGCATAAGGTAATGGCAGTAGAGGCTTACCGCTCGTCCGTGATTATGGCTAAGGAACGAGGTGCTTTTGAGGTGTTTGATGCCAAAAGAGAAAAGCAAAATCCGTTCATACTCAGATTAAAAGAGGCTGCACCCGATATGTACGAAGATATGGTAAAATATGGCAGAAGAAATATCGCCTGTCTTACAATTGCACCGACAGGCACAACGAGCATTATGACGCAAACTACATCCGGCATTGAGCCTACTTTCAACTGTGTCTATACAAGAAAACGCAAGGTTAATCCAAATGACAAAAACGTAACAATTGACGAGGTGGACAAACAGGGTGACAGTTGGGAAAAATACACTGTTTTTCACCATAAATTCGTAGAATGGATGGTTGGAAAAGGGTATGATGTTACAAAAAAATATTCCGAAACCGAGCTTAACAATTTGATTAGGAAGTCGCCATATTTTGGAGCTACTTCCAACGATATAGACTGGCTTAGCAAGGTACGTCTGCAAGGCAAGGTACAGAAGTGGGTTGACCACTCGATTAGCGTTACCGTCAATCTGCCCGAAAACGCAACCAAAGAACTTGTCGATAAACTTTATCGCGAGGCTTGGAAAGCGGGCTGTAAAGGTATTACAATCTATAGGGAAGGCTCTCGTTCTTCTGTACTTGAGGGGATAAAATCGAATGAAGAATCGGGTAAAAACTCCGATAGTCCGCTGATTTGTTTTCCCGTTAATGACACACTCAAACGTCCAAAGGAACTTAATTGTGAGATTCTTCGTTTTCAAAATCAAAAGGACAGATGGATTGCTTTTGTGGGTTTGTTGGACAATCGTCCTTACGAAATTTTCACAGGACTTGCCGATGATGAAGACGGTATTTTAGTGCCAAAATGGGTTGAAAAAGGGAAAATTATCAAGGAGGTTGATGCTGAGGGCAACAAACAGTACGATTTTCAGTTTATCAATCGTTATGGCTACAAAACCACGATAGAGGGACTTTCGCACAAATTCAACAAGGAGTTTTGGAACTATGCAAAACTCCTTTCTGGCGTGTTGCGTTATGGAATGCCGATAGACCAGGTGATAAAACTGATCAACGGCTTGCAGTTCGACAGCAACAGTATTAATTCGTGGAAGGCAGGCGTAGAGCGTGCCTTGCGCAAATATATCGAAGGCACAGCCGAGTCATTGACCTGTCCCTCTTGCGGACAACACACGGTAGTGGTGTCGGAAGGCTGTTACAAATGCACAAGTTGTCTTTGGTCAAAGTGTGGGTGAGAAAAATAATGTAATGACTAATGACAGGAAAACCGTTCTTTAAAAAAGGGGCGGTTTTTGTTAGGCCATGCTCAGTATGTTTTTGCGCATGAATAATTGAAATTTACTCTTTTATTTGTTTTTGCACAGATTTTGCTAAATTTATTGATTATGCGAATATTGAACTAACTGACTCCAACACTCAAGTTCTCGAACGTAAATCAAATCGTAAAATCAAAGAATGCCTGTAATATATTTAATATCAATTAATTAAAAGATATTTTCTAAAATTAGTACACCCCTACTAATTATTCATTATTAACAGCCTCAAAAAAAGTTTTAGTCATAAAGAAAATAATTTGTATTTCTTTAAATAAAACCTTACCTTTGTTGGCTGAAAAGTATAATAAAACATTTTTGTATGTCAGTAAGTTATCAGAAAGCGGGTGTAAATCTTGAGGCGGGGTACGAGGTTGTTAGCAGAATAAGAAAACATGTTGCCTCAACTGCAAGAGCAGGTGCGACAGGCAATATCGGTGCTTTTGGAGGTATGTTCGATTTGTCTAAACTCAATATCAAAGAGCCTGTCCTTGTGAGCGGCACGGACGGCGTGGGAACTAAACTCAAACTCGCCTTTGCCATGGACAGGCACGACACTATCGGCATTGATGTTGTTGCAATGTGCGTAAATGATGTATTGGCTCAAGGGGCTGAACCTCTGTTTTTCCTTGATTATGTGGCTGTTGGGCACAATGAGCCGCACAAAATCGAACAGATTGTAGCAGGGGTTGCAGATGGTTGCAGACAGGCTTGTTGTGCTTTGATTGGCGGCGAAACTGCCGAAATGCCGGATATGTATCAGGGTGGCGAATACGACATCGCAGGATTTACTTGTGGAGTGGTTGAAAAACAGCAACTTATCGATGGCTCAAAGGTGTCCACAGGTGACGTGTTACTTGGTATTGCCTCTTCGGGTGTGCACTCCAACGGCTTTAGTCTGGTCAGAAAAATCATTGCTGACAACAAGTTCGACTTAAACAAAATTTATCAGGAACTGTCGGATAATCAAACGCTTGGACAAGTTTTACTAACTCCTACCAAGATATACGTAAAACCGGTTTTGGAGGTTATCCGCCAATGTAACATCCACGGTATAAGCCATATAACAGGCGGCGGATTTGACGAAAATATTCCAAGAATTTTAAAAGAAAATCAGGGAATAAAAATCTATAACGACAGTTGGAATATTTTGCCTGTTTTTCATTTCCTTGAAAAATATGGGGAAATTCCTCACAGAGAGATGTTTAATGTCTTTAATATGGGTATCGGAATGGTTATTGCCCTCTCCGAGACCGAAGCCCCAAAAGCGATTGAAATTCTGAAGCAACACAACGAAAATGCAAGCATAATAGGCTGTGTTACAAATAAAAAAGGAGTTTTTATTTGATTGGGAATCAAGATGTGAATATTATTTGTCCAATATATAAATCTTTGATGGTAAAGATATATTAAAAAAAATGATAATCTAAAACGTATATAAAAAAATGAGTAAAACAAGGATTAAGAATTTTTTTCACTACAATTGGCATTTTGGCGACCGTTATGACGGTTGGCGAGTACGTAAAATGGACACTGTTTTCAGGGTAATTCCCTATTTTCTCCGTACCCGAATAGACGCCCAAAACTTCTTTGAAGAACGTGTTCCTATCGACTATATAGAAACATTTATCAAAGATCACAAGGAGGAAATGCCCGATTTGTCCATTATGCACATTGTTTTGGCATCGCTGGTGCGAATTATCTCGCAACGCCCTCACCTTAACCGTTTTGTTGTGTGGAACAAACTTTTTGCCCGCAACCATCTCAACATTGCTCTTGTAGTGAAGCGTTCCCTGACGGATGAAGGCGAAGAAACGCTTATCAAACCTGAGTTTGCACTCGAAGATACCCTACAGGATGTGGTGAGAAAGGTTCGTGAAGAGTTGGACAAAAATCAAAAGACAGGGCAACAAAACGGCTCGGACAAAGTGTCGAAATATCTTGGCTTGCTCCCTGATTTTCTGCTTCGTACGGTAGTATTCTTCCTTTATTGGACTGATAAGGTCGGGCTTTTGCCAAAGTTGATTTATCGTGTCAGTCCATGGCACAGCAGTGTGTTTTTGACAAACATCGGTTCAATTGGAGTGGAGTCGATTTACCACCATCTCTATGAGTTTGGTACTTGCAGTATGTTTGTTGCAATGGGCAAAAAATCGCGTGCAAATCTTTTAGACCCTGACGGTGAGATTAATACCACAAAAAGCATTATGCTCAAATTTGTGCTTGACGAACGTATCTGTGACGGATTTTATTATGCCTCATCCATGCGTATGTTAAACAAAATTTTGGCTGACCCGTCAGTTTTGCTTGTTCCTCCTCAAACCGTTGTGATAGACACAGGTGTTGGACGTAAACCTGCTGATATTTAAGTAAAATACACAAAATATGCAACAACAACTTCTTTTTACACCAAAAAAATTAGGTGCAATTGAACTGAAAAACCGCTCTATTCGCTCGGCAGCATTTGAGAATATGGGCAAAAACTATTCGCCCACAGAAGAACTTGTAAATTATCACAAGTCAGTTGCCAAAGGCGGTGTGGCTATGACAACAGTTGCCTACGCCTCTGTCAATCGTTCCGGAATATCGTTTGACGGGCAGCTGTGGATAAGGCAGGAAATTATGCCTGAACTCAGACGCCTTGCAGACGAGGTGCATTCGTGCGGGGCAAAGGTTTCCATACAACTTGGACATTGCGGAAATATGACGCATTGGCATACGGCAGGGCAAATGCCTGTCGGAGCTTCCACAAGGTTTAACCTCTATTCACCTACCTTTGCCCGAAAACTGAAAGAAAAGGAGATTTTGCAGATAGTAAAGGACTTTGGCAATGCGGTAAAACTTGTTAAAGAGGCGGGCTTTGATGCGGTAGAAATTCACGCAGGACACGGCTACCTTATCTCGCAGTTTCTTTCGCCGTACACAAACAGGCGCAGGGACAAATTTGGCGGTAGCCTCAACAATAGAATGCGCTTTATGCAAATGGTAATCGAGGAAGTGCTGAATGTGGCGAATAGGGAGATCGCCGTTGTGGTGAAGACAAATATGTATGACGGTTTCAGATCGGGGCTTCAGATAGACGACTGTATCACTGTTGCAAAAGAATTGGAACGGCTTGGTGTTGATGCACTCGTACTTTCGGCAGGGTTTGTCAGCAAAGCCCCAATGACAGTGATGCACGGAGCAATGCCTGTCAAAACCCTTGCTCATTATATGGATATGAAAAAATATTGGTGGCTAAAAGCAATGATACGCCTGTTTGGCAGGTTTATGATGAAATCTTTGCCTTACTCCGAAGGTTTTTTTCTGGAAGATGCAAAACGTTTTCGTAAGGAGTTGAAACTGCCTCTAATCTATGTTGGAGGACTGATTGCGGGCGAAAAAATAGAAGAGGTATTAAATTCGGGCTTTGATTTTGTGCAAATGGCAAGGGTTTTGATTAATGACCCCGAATTTATCAATCATCTCAAAGAGGGAGGCATAACCTATCGCTCCAACTGCGGACACAGCAACTACTGTATCGGCAGAATGTACTCCAAGCCGTTCTGTTGCCACCATTGTGCAGAGAACTTGCCGAAAAAGATTGAAAAAGAGATTGAAAAAGCAGAACGCTATTGAGTGCCTTCGCTGCTCCTGGACTTCGCGTCATTGCGGGGAACGAAGCAATCCGGAAAATGAATCAGTTGACCAATAATTTAATTATATACCCTAATGAATTTTAGTAAAAAATCCATACAAAAAGATGTGATTATCGCTCTTGACTTTGAAAATAGTGCAATAACACTTGATTTTTTGTCCCAATTTGTTGAACACAAGCCTTTTGTAAAAATAGGGATGGAGCTTTTTTACGCCGAAGGTGTTGAAATAGTGCGTCTGCTCAAACAACAGGGACACAAAATTTTCCTTGACCTCAAACTGCACGACATCCCAAATACTGTTAAAAAAGCGATAGCATCGCTCTCGAAATTTGACGTTGATATGGTAAATGTACATTCATCGGGCGGAATAGACATGATGAGGGCGGCACGCGAAGGATTGAGGCAGACAGACGGTGGCAGTCCACTGCTTATTGCCGTTACTCAACTCACTTCGACATCGGAAGATATGATGCGTAGCGAACTGTTAATCAACGCCTCAATTAACCAAACGATTGTACATTATGCCCTGAATGCCAAAACTGCCGAACTTGACGGAGTAGTTTGTTCTCCGCTCGAAACAGCAATGATAAAAGAGGCTTGCGGTAAAGATTTTTTGACCGTTACGCCGGGAATCAGGCTTTTTGAGAACGAAAAAGACGACCAGGTGCGAATTACCACATCTCTACAGGCAGGCAAAAACGGTTCGGACCTCATCGTCATAGGACGACCCATTACTCAGGCAAAAAATCCTGTTGAGGTGTATGAAAAATGCCGTGTAGATTTTTTAGAAACCGTTAATAAATAATGAATAGTGAATAATGAATAATGAATAATAGGGTAACATTGAGCAGTATTAAATAAGTGGGTAGTGTTATCCAAAGTATGCTATTTTAAACAAATCCATAGTTAATATAAAAGAACGCCAAGTCAAAAGCTTTGAAATGATCACAGATTTTCATGTTTAGTTATTCCCCTAATATCACTGCGCGGACAATTTTCGTTAAATATTTACATAACAGGTATTTATCTGTTTTTTGCTTGAATATTTCCTATTAAATTAGGGTTATATAGATATATTTTATAAATATTTTAATCTATAAAATT
>JAITNR010000038.1 GCA_031290375.1 Prevotellaceae bacterium
AAAAGTTATGTATTTTGATGCTTGTTGTGAGTGGGATGTTTGTATCTTGTGAAGGGTTTCCCACAGTAGAGAAACCAAACAACGCTTTGGTTGGCAGTTGGGAACGGAAAGGCAGTTACATTAAAATTTTGTGTGATTCCCCGTGGCAAGAACGGATGGATGAAATAGTTGCAATGTTGAGAGTGGAATTTTTTAATACCTTGACATTCAAAAATGATGGCAGTGGACTGTTTACCATCTCCAGTACCGATCCCGAGAAGATGTTTTATTATTCCCTGACAGATGATGAAATTACTGCAACGGCGGAAGATTTAATTTATGGGTTCAATGCAGGGTCAATAGATGTTTCGGGCGAAACGTTCATAATGTCCTATGATATTGAAGGCAATACCTTGAATGTTAAGATGGATATTACCGAAAGGATGAAAGAGGCGCTTGGCAGATCCGTATATGGGATTGACCCAAATGCTATTGAAGTTGCTCACATTGCCGGAACGTATATAAGGAAATGAAGTTTGTAAAATAATAGTTTTGGAGAAAACAGTGAGGTTATCCCCCGCTGTTTTCGTTTTTCGGTTCGGAAATTTAATAAGTACTAAGTACGAATTAATTTTGAACAAAAATAAAAAAGCTAAAAACACACTGTCCAACAAATGAACTCAATTTCCCTTTTTGAATTGAATACGGCAATAAAATCACTTTTCAAGGAAGTGTTTTACGAAGGTGTCTGGGTGCGTGCCGAAATCGGAGAAGTGCATCAAAATTCAAGTGGACACTGCTATATGGAACTCATTGAAAGAGATGTCTCGAGTGCCATTATCGCAAAGCAGAGAGCAACAATTTGGGCAAATTCATACAGAGCGTTGAAACCCTACTTTGAACAGGAGACCAATTCGATTATGATGTCAGGTATGCAAATACTTGTCTATTGCTCTTTGGAAATGCACGAGAATTATGGACTGAGTCTCAACATAACCGACATCGACCCCACTTACACCATCGGTCAAATTGCGTCTCAAAAGGCAAAAATCATCAGGCAACTTGAACAGGAAGGCATAATAAATATGAACAAACAACTGCCATTTCCCTCTCTGCCTCAGAGCATTGCAGTAATTTCCTCAAATACTGCCGCAGGTTACGAAGATTTTATAAATCAACTGCAAAACAATGAGGGCAACTACAAATTTTATCCAATACTCTTTGAAGCAACAATGCAAGGCAACAGAACAGAAGACTCTGTGATTGACGCACTTGACAGGGTTTTTGAAGCAACCGAACGTTTCGATTTGGTGGTGATAATTCGCGGTGGAGGCTCTACGTCCGATTTGTCGGCGTTCGATAACTACAACATCGCTGCTCACGTAGCTCAGTTTCCGTTGCCGGTGCTGTGCGGCATGGGGCATCTCAGGGACAACTCCGTACTTGACATCGTTTCCAACACGAGCGTCAAAACGCCAACTGCAGCAGCAGAACTCCTGATTTCAAAGTTCGCCCGTCAGGAAAGCATTATTTCGGACATGGAAAAAAGAATCATCTCGCACGCAAGGCAAATCGTCACTTCTAAAAGAGAAAAAATCAACAGATTTTCTTACATAATTCCCTATCGTGTGAGGGAAAAACAGAGCAATTTGCACAAAAAAAATGAATTTCTACTTTATTCATTAAGAAAAAACGTTAAAAATCTGATTAATAAAAAACTGTCCGATTTGGATTTCAGACTCAAAACGGTAGATTTGCTTTCGCCGCAAACCATTATGAAACGAGGCTACAGCATTGTCCGCAAAAACGGCAAAACAGTCAAGTCCAAAACCGAACTCAACAGCGGCGACTCGCTTCAGATCCACCTCCATGACGGCGAAATGCAGGTAAGTGTGGATTAATTGAGCAGGCAAAGTGATAAAAATAAAGAACTTGTAAACATCATCCTGATTTGTAAAAAAAAATGTAATTTTGCAAATCGGTTGTCTAAAGATTGACAACTACACAAAAATCATAAACACAAATAATTATGTTACGAACACACACTTGCGGAGTATTAAGCATAAAGCACTTGGGTAAAACCGTTATGCTGGCAGGCTGGGTGCAAAGACTCAGAAAAATGGGCGGAATGACTTTTATTGATTTGCGTGACCGTTATGGAATGACGCAACTTGTTTTTAATCAGGAAATTAACGCAGAACTTTGTGAGAGAGCCAATCATTTGGGTAGAGAGTTTGTGTTACAAATTACGGGCGAAGTTGCCGAACGAAGTAATAAAAACAAAAATCTGCCCACAGGCGACATCGAAATTATCGTGTCAGATCTCAAAATTTTGAACGAGTCTGCCGTGCCACCCTTTACTATTGAAGATGATACGGACGGCGGAGATGATATTCGAATGCAATATCGCTACCTTGATTTGAGGCGAAGTGCTGTGCGTGCCAACCTCGAACTCAGGCACAAAATGGCTTTTGAGACTCGCCGATACCTTGATACTACGGGTTTTTTGGAGGTGGAAACACCCGTTTTAATCAAATCTACGCCTGAGGGAGCAAGAGATTTTGTGGTGCCTTCGAGGATGAACCAGGGACAGTTCTATGCGTTGCCGCAATCGCCGCAGACCTTTAAGCAACTGCTTATGGTTTCGGGCTTTGACAGGTATTTTCAGATAGTCAAGTGCTTCAGAGACGAGGATTTGAGGGCAGACCGTCAGCCTGAATTTACGCAAATCGACTGCGAGATGTCATTTGTTGAACAGGAAGATATTTTGCAAACTTTTGAGGGTTTGACAAAACATCTTTTTAAAACGGTTAAAAACATTGATTTGGATAACTTTCCAAGAATGACCTTTGAAGATGCAATGAAATATTACGGTTCTGACAAGCCTGACACGAGGTTTGAGATGAAATTTGTTGAACTGATGGACGTTTTGAAAGGGTATGGCTTTGCCGTCTTTGACTCCGCCCAATACATAGGCGGAATATGTGCAAGAGGGGCAGCAGACTATACTCGCAAGCAACTTGATGCCTTGACCGATTTTGTAAAACGTCCGCAAATTGGAGCAAAAGGACTGGTTTATGCGCGTATTGAAGATGACGGCAGTGTAAAATCAAGTGTTGATAAATTTTATTCACAAGATATTTTACAAAATTTAAAAGAAAAATTTAATGCTGAAAAAGGCGATTTAATATTGATAATCAGTGGCGAAAATATAAATAAGGCGCGCAAACAACTTTCTGAGTTGCGTCTTGAAATGGGCAACCAACTTGGGCTTAGAGACAAAACAAAATATTCGTGCCTTTGGGTTGTAGATTTTCCGCTTTTGGAATGGGACGATGAAACCAACCGTTATTACGCTATGCATCATCCATTTACCTCACCCAAGCCCGAAGATATTGTCCTTTTGGATACCAATCCGAAAGAGGTGCGGGCAAATGCCTACGATATGGTAATCAACGGAGTAGAGGTAGGTGGCGGCTCAATTAGGATCCACAACAGCGGTTTGCAGAAAAAAATGTTTGAAATACTCGGTTTTACATCTGAGCAGGCGGAGTATAAATTCGGTTTTCTGCTCAATGCCTTTAAGTATGGAGCACCGCCGCACGGAGGCATTGCATACGGCTTGGACAGGTTTGTGTCGCTCTTTGCGGGTCTGGATTCAATCCGCGACTGCATCGCTTTCCCAAAAAACAATCAAGGACGGGATGTTATGATTGATGCACCAAGTATTATTGATAATGAGCAACTTGACGAACTCGCTTTGAAAGTTGATTTAAAAAATTAGGCTTTTCGCAAATTCACAAAATATTTATTCCTAAAATTAAGAATTAAAAAAAATAAAAATATATGACTAAGACAAAAATTACAGTTTCGCAAGCAGTAGAGAAAATCAAAGACGGAATGACAGTTATGGTAGCGGGCTTTCTTTCGAGTGGCTCGGCTTTGAAAGTGCTGGATGCTCTTTCCAAGTCAAGCGTAAAAGACCTGACGATAATCTGCAATGACACAACGTTTCCCGACAGAGGACATGGCTTACTTTTCGAGCCGAAAAAGGTAAAGAAGGTGATTACATCGTATCTTGGGGCAAATCCTGTTAGTCAACAGCAATTTGAAGAAGGCTTGATTGAGGTTGAATTTGTTCCGCAAGGCACTATGATAGAGAGAATAAGGTGTGGCGGTTACGGTTTGGGTGGCTTTCTGTCACCTACAGGCAAAGGCACGCTTATTGAGCAGGGCAAACAGGTAATAAATGTTGATGGCATTGATTATCTGCTCGAAAAACCTCTTAGAGCTGATGTGGCATTGATTGGTGCAACTCGCTCAGACGGTGCTGGAAACCTCTACTACGAAGGGACAACCCGCAATTTCAACCCGACTATGGCAATGGCAGCCAATCTGGTGATTGCCGAAGTGGAAGAGATTGTTTCTACAGGCTCAATCAAACCCGAAGATGTTCATACTCAGGGTATTCTTGTCGATTTTATTGTAAATTAATTGAAATGAATAGCCAGGAGCAATTATGAATTAATAATTAGTGCTGATACACTAACTTAAAAAATAACATTCATCCATTACTCTTCATTTTTTCCTGCAATTTCCGTTAATTCCACAGCAATCTCCCTCGAATCCAAGCGCATGATACTTTCTTCCGAACTTCCGAAACTCAATAGATTGATGCTTCCGTACCAAACAATCCGGTCATCAATTTCTTGATTTTTCGGAATATGAACGGATTGGAGGACTTCATTTACTTGCGCTTCTTCGGAGGGCAAACCCAAAGATTCCCGCAGTCTTCTGTTCTCCTTCTTTAACTCAAGATTTTGAGTTTCGAGTTCAGCAATTCGTTTTAACAGTTCAGATTCAGACATTATTCCAACATTCCGATTAATTCCTTTTTCATATCATCGTCAATGGTACGGTAACGGGCAAAGGCTTTGCTTTCTTCCTTGTGACCGCTTAATGCCCCGACCAGATTGGGATCTTTCACCTGTTTGTAGATATTACCGATAAAACTCCGGCGAGCCATGTGCGAAGATGCCACTTCCCAAATCGGCTTTTGAAACGCCTCGTTTTTTGTACTTATTGGTCTTTTAATATGCCTTATTGCATCGTCAATTTCATTTCTTATCTTCGTTCTTTTTCGTAATCAAAGGTAAACCAAGTTCCATAAGGAATTTATTATGTCTTTCCTCGGCATCTTTGATTTTATCTTCAATTTCCATTAACCTCACATTCACCTCTTTCAGGTCTATTATCTCTTCAGTCTTGGCTGTACTAACGTAGCGGGAAATATTTAAGTTGTAGTCATTTTTAGTTATTTCTTCCATCGAAACACGACGGGAGTAACGAGTATCGTCTTGTTTTCGATATTGGTATGTCTCTACAATTTTTTCAATATCCCCATCACGCAGGCGATTTTGGCGTTTGTCTTTCTCAAAGTATTCGCTGGCATTGATAAACAGTACATCATCGTACTTCTTACATTTCTTCAATACCAAGATGCAAACCGGAATACCGGTTGAGAAGAATAAATTTGCAGGCAAGCCTATCACAGTATCAATATGCCCGTCATTTAATAATTTCTTGCGAATGTCCTCTTCTTTGCCTCCTCTAAATAGCACACCGTGAGGCAGGATAATAGCCATGACACCATCTTCACGCAGAAAATGAAAACCATGTAGCAAAAATGCGAAGTCAGCCGCTGATTTAGGAGCAAGCCCATAACTATTGAAGCGAAAATCTTTGCCCAACTCCTCTGTTGGTTCCCATCGGTAACTAAATGGAGGATTTGCAACAATCGCATCAAACTCTATTTTTTTTGCAGGATTCATCTCGTTCAGGATACCCCA
>JAITNR010000101.1 GCA_031290375.1 Prevotellaceae bacterium
ATTTTTAGAAGTGCCCTTGTATTGTTACATCTTTTACAAACATAGCCGTTTTTCCATTTTATGTCGGCAATATATTTGTGGCAATCCTCATCGCTTTGAAAGCGTTTATAAAATTCTATTGAATTCACTCCTGTAAATTTTTCTCTTGTTTTCACGCTACAAAGGTAGCATTTTTTTGGGCGACCTAAACGCTTATACCAAATTTAATTAATTTGTATATTTTTAGATTTATTTTAATGAATATCGTATCTAATACCTGAATCGTTTCCAAATGCCCGTCATTGCGGGCTACAATCCGCAATCCCCTGTTTTTTATGGACTTATTTAGGGGGGATTGCGGGTCATGCCCTAAAGGACACAGGCGCCCGCAATGACGGCACTTTTGCGACTTTCCCTTAATTGCAATTTATATTTGATTTTTTTACAATACGGTATTTTTCTTTAATTTTTTTTTCAATAAATATATAAATCCTAAATAATATTGGACTGATTTTTATCAACTTATAAATTCGCTTGTGTCGTGGATAAATCGAAACTTTTTTATAATAATCCCAATTTATTTGACTTTTCGCTTTTAAATTGTTAATTTTAAATTGCTTTTTTACATGAGACATAAACGACAAAAAATATAAACCTGCTATTTCTCTGTAAATCACACTTTTATCAATATTTTCTTGAGAAATAAAAAAATCCGCCAAACTATTGGCTATCACAATATTATCGTAAATCCTTTTAGAATTGCTTATTTGCATTATACTTCCCTCACGTATTCTGTAAACATACAAAATATCAGGGATAACTTTCACATTTTTAGCATAATAGCAACAAACAGGTGTAAAAAGATTGTCTTCGTGATAAATGCCTTCTTTGAAAAAAAGTTGATTTTTCAACAGAAATTCGCGTTTGTAGAGTCGTAAGACTGTGGTTACAAAATGAAATCGGCGAGGTCTCAGTGCGTATTTGTTGTAATAATCCCAACCTGTCATTTGCGGTTCAGAGAAAGGTTTGTCAGTAATTTCCATTTTTGTATCATCAAAAAAAACCTTACCAGAAAACCAGATAAAATCTTGATTATCAATGTTTTCAAATAAAATTTTTAGAGCATTTTCCAAAATCCAATCGTCGCTGTCAAGCAGAAAAATATGGTCGCCTTTAGCAGCGCGTATGCCGACATTGCGGGCTACACTCAACCCGCTATTTTTTTGTGAAATGATTTTTATTCGATTGTCCTTTTTTGCATAACTATCTAAAATATAGGGACTTCCATCGGTAGAACCGTCATTGACACAGATAGCCTCAAAATCGGCAAATGTCTGACTAATTACAGAATTCAAACATTCAGCCAAATATTTTTCTACATTATAAACGGGTATGATGATTGAGAATTTCATTTTACAATTTTAACTGAATCCCTTTAAAACACCTCTGTCTGAAGATTTTACAAAGTTCAGAATTTCGGTTTTGATGTCGGAATTGGGAATTTCTGTTTCTATTCTTTCTATGGCATTGGAAACAATCAAGCCGGACTGAAAGATTATTCTGTAAATAGTCTGAATTTCAATAATTTGCTCTTCAGTAAAATTTCTACGTTTCAGTCCAACAGTATTGATACCCGAATATTGAATGGGGTCGCGGGCAGCCATTATAAAAGGCGGTATGTCCTTATTGACATGTGCTCCGCCCTGAATAATAACGTGTTTACCTATTTTTGTAAATTGATGGACAAGCACACCTCCACTGATAATCGCATAATCGTCTATTTCTATCTCACCGGCAAGTTGTACAGCGTTGGACATAATAATGTCGTCCATCAAAAAGCAGTCGTGCGCCACGTGGCAGTAAGCCATTATCAGACAGTTGTTGCCGATAACGGTTTTGCCTTTGGAGGCAGTGCCTCTGTTAATGGTTACAAATTCCCTGATTTTATTGTTATTACCTATTTCAAGAAAAGTTTCTTCGCCGTGAAATTTCAAATCCTGAGGGTCTCCGCCAACTACTGCCGAGTGATAAATGTGGTTGTTCTCTCCGATTTTGGTGTTTTTTACCACTGAGGCATGAGTCATAATGACAGTGCCTGCCCCAATTTGAACGTTTTCTCCAATTGTTACATAAGGCTTAATTATCACATTTTCACTTATTTTGGCAGAGGGGTGTATTATCGCGGTTTGATGTATCATTTAGATTGAGATTTGTTAATTTTTATGAATGCTTTTAAAAATTTTAAACAGTGCCTTAGCTTATTTGTTTTTAACTATTTGTGCCATCATTTCTGCTTCTGTGGCAATATTTCCATTGACAAAAACATAACCCTTAATAGATGCTATACCCCTTTTAATCGGTGTTAGCAGATGTGTTCGCATTATCATGACATCGCCGGGTACCACTTTTTGACGAAATTTCACATTGTCAATTTTCATAAAATATGTGGAATATTCCTCTGGATTATCAACCGAATTCAGCATCCAAATACCCATTGCCTGTGCCATTGCTTCAACCTGCAAAACGCCGGGCATAACAGGCTCTTGCGGAAAATGCCCCATAAACTGCATCTCGTTATAGGTTACGTTTTTTATAGCAACTATATGATTTTCACCTATTTCCATTACTTTATCAACTAGAAGAAAAGGATAACGGTGCGGCAGCAATTCCATAATTCTGTTGATGTCCATTATCGGCGGATCATTCAGATTTACAGCAGGTACAAAGACATCGTGCTTTTTGATTTCTTTTCTGATTTGCAGAGCAAAAGCGGTATTGACCTTATGACCTGGGTGGTCGGCAACAATTCTGCCCTTCAATGGACGACCGATAAGAGCAAAATCGCCTATCAAATCAAGCAATTTATGCCGCGCAGGTTCGTTGTCAAAAAGCAAATCGGTGTTGATGTAACCCAGAGAATTGCTGTCCGGACAAGGCTGACACATCAAATCTGCCAGACGTTGAAGTTCCGATTTTGGCACTTCCTTATCGTATATTACTATCGCGTTGTCCAGATCGCCCCCCTTTATAAGGTTATTTTTCAACAAAGGCTCAAGTTCCCGCACAAAAACAAATGTACGGCAAGGCGCAATCTGCTCGGCGTAATTGCTCATAGAGTTCAAAACGGCATATTGATTGTTCAAAACAGGCGAATCGTAGCCTATAAGCACCTGCGCAGAGAACTCGTCGTCAGGCAAAAGCGTTATGGAAGAGCGGCTGTCTTCCGAATAGAAAACCATTTTTTGCGTAATCACAAAATAATTTTTATCCACATTCTGACTTACGGTTTGAGCCTCACGTATTTTTTCCACATAAACCTTTGCGCTACCCTCAATAATAGGCAGTTCGGGGGCATCAATTTCAATAAGACAATTGTCAACTCCGAGAGCATAAAGTGCTGACAAACAATGTTCTACAGTATTAATTGTAACTTCACCGCTTTTTAGCACCGTGCCTCGAGTTGTGGCAGATACATACTCTGCAAGAGCAGGTATCTGCGGCTTATCCGGCAAATCCACTCGGCAGAACACTATTCCGTGGTCTTCCGCTGCAGGTTTCAGCACAATGGTTGAGTTTGCTCCCGTATGCAGTCCTTTCCCTGTAACAGAAAACTCTTTTTTCAATGTTTTTTGTTTCGACATAACTTTTTTCAGTATTGATTAACAATGATTTGAGTTATTAATCACTTTTTTTTTACTTATGCAAAATTAACAATTTTTATTAGAAAGAACTATTATTTTTTTTCTAATCTTAATTTTTGCAGAAGATGGGATGTTAATAATTCTCAATGAAGCGTGGATATTGAAGGAAATTGCAAGAGGCAATACTGAATACATTTTACAGAATTAACATATTTTATTCTGTAAAATGTATATAGAGTGATATAACACTCATATAGAAGCTGCATATAGAATTGACCCATCGGCACGGAGCGATATAACAATTGTCTGAACTGTGATTTTGTATGATTATTTTGATTTTTATGATTTGCTTTTTAATCATATTTATCATTTAAATTATACAAAAATCACAGTCCAGACAATTCCTGTGTACAGGAACACAAATGAATGAAAAATACGAAATAGCAGGAATAGAGTAATTGTATGAATAAAACATTTGTTTTTTTCAAAATAATGTAATATCTTTGCCAGCGAATTTTAAACGTTCATAATGCATTTAACCGATTTCTACAAAACATATTGTTCTCATCCGCTGATTGGGAAAATTTGCTCGTGGGAAAACCTCGACAATAAACACTTATTTATCAGTCATTTGAATACATCTGCACGAGCATTGTCTATGGCAGAACTTTATCGCAAGAGACAAACAACACTTTTGATGGTTGCTGACAACGCGGACGAGGCAGGATATTTATATTTTGACTTAACACAAATAGTTGATAAAGAAAAAGTTGCGTTTTTCCCCGCTTTCCATAAGAACGTAAACAAAAACGGCTCTACCGACAAGATAAACGAAATTTTGCGTACAGACACGTTAAACCGAATTTCAAACGGTAAATCTTGTATTATAGTTACTTATCCTGAATCTTTGATAGAAAAAGTTGTTTCGCACAAAAGTTTTTCAGACATAAAAATCACAATAAAAAAAAATGAAAACTACAACACGAGCAAACTTTTGGATAAACTCGAAGAGTTTGATTTTCAAGAGGTAGATTTTGTTTATGAACCGGGGCAATTCTCTTTGCGAGGCAGCATTATAGACGTATTTTCCTATTCGGACGAAAATCCGTACCGTTTAGATTTTTTTGGAGACATGGTTGAGAGTATCAGAACTTTTGACATAGAACGGCAACTTTCCATAAAAAACCTAGACGAAATTGCCATAATACCCGATTTCAAACATGACAATACGGATAAAATTTCGCTTTTGGAATTTATACAAGACAATTCTATCCTGATTGTTAATGATATACGGTTTACAAAAGAGAGGATAGACAAAATTTACACCGAAGCCCTAATCAAAAAAAATGAAACAGAAAAAACTTCCGACCTGTTTTCATTCTTGATTAATGGTAAAATATTTGAAAATGAAGCAGATAAATTTAAAACGATAGAATTTTCAAACAACAGGCATTTGATTGAAAAAATAGAATTTTCTATCTTACCGCAGCCTGCTTTCAATAAAAACTTTGATTTAATTGTTGATTTTTTAAAAAAACATATCGCGGATGGTTACACAATCTACATTTCGAGTGATAGCGTAAAGCAGACTGACAGAATTGCCTCAATTTTTGCAGAACGGGGAGACAATATTGTTTTTACGGCAATACAGGGTACTATGCATCAAGGTTTTGTGGACAACGACCTTAAAATTTGCTTTTTGACCGACCACCAGATTTTTGCCCGTTTTCACAAATTTTCGCTCAAAAACGACTCTGCCCGCAGAGGCAAAGCTTCCATGTTGCTCAAAGAGTTAAATCAGTTGAAACAGGGTGACTTTGTGGTGCATCTCGACCACGGAATCGGACAATTCGGCGGACTGCTCAAAACCGAAATCAACGGACAGCAACAGGAAGTTATCAAGTTGATTTACAAGGGTAACGATATTATTTTTGTAAGTATCAATTCGCTGCACAAAATTTCAAAATACAGAGGCAAAGAAGGCACCGAACCCTCTTTGAGCAAACTCGGTACAGGTGCGTGGGAAAGGTTGAAAGAGCGTACCAAATCCAAAGTCAAGGATATTGCTCGAGACTTGATAAAACTTTATGCTAAACGATTGGAACAGAATGGTTTTGAGTTTTCTCCCGACGGTTACCTGCAACACGAATTGGAAGCGTCATTCCTGTACGAAGACACGCCCGACCAAAGCAAAGCAACCTCTGACATTAGGTCAGATATGGAGTCTGAACGCCCGATGGACAGGCTTATTTGCGGCGATGTGGGCTTTGGCAAAACGGAAATAGCTATCCGTGCCGCTTTCAAGGCGGTTGCCGACAGCAAACAAGTGGCGGTGCTCGTGCCAACAACGGTGCTGGCATTGCAGCACTTCAAAACGTTTACAGAAAGATTAGCTGACTTTCCATGTAAAATCGAATATCTGAGCCGTGCCAAAAGTGCCAAACAAACAAAAGAAATACTCGAAAATCTTGAATCAGGCAAAATAGACATTCTTATAGGAACTCATAAAATTGTAGGCAAAGAGGTGAAATTCAAAGATTTAGGTCTTTTAATAATTGATGAAGAGCAAAAATTTGGTGTAGCAATCAAGGAAAAGCTAAAAAATATAAAAATAAACGTTGATACTCTTACACTTACAGCTACGCCGATTCCTCGAACTCTACAATTTTCGCTGATGGGAGCAAGAGACTTGTCCATAATCAACACTCCCCCCCCCAATCGCTATCCCATTCTAACAGAGATAATTGCGTTTGATGAAAGTGTAATCAAGCAGGCTATCGAAACGGAAATCGACAGAAACGGACAGATTTTTTTCATAAATAACAGAATACAAAGCATTTATGTTTTGGAAAACAAACTTAAAAAACTTGTACCTGACGCTCGAATTGCCGTTGCTCACGGACAGATGCCGCCCATCCGGCTGGAAGAAACAATTATAGATTTTATTAACTACGAATATGACGTACTTTTGGCTACAACCGTTATTGAATCGGGGATTGATATGCCTAACGTAAATACTATTTTTATAAATAATGCCAACCATTTTGGGTTGAGCGACCTGCACCAACTTCGCGGACGTGTGGGCAGAAGCAATCGAAAAGCCTATTGTTATATGATTACACCTGACTATAAGGACATTACCGATGATGCACACCGCAGACTCCAAGCAATAGAAACGTTTTCCGATTTGGGAAGTGGCTTCAACATTGCCTTGCAGGACTTGGATATTCGCGGGGCAGGCAATATGCTTGGTGCGGAGCAAAGCGGATTTATTGCGGAACTTGGTTATGAAGCCTATCAAAAAATTCTCGCCGAAGCCATTGAAGAACTGCGAGATGATGAATTTTCCGATATTTTTACCGAAAAGAAAAAACAGAAATACTATGTATCTGATTGTCAGTTTGAAACTGACCTTGATTTGATGTTGCCTGCAACTTATGTGTCAAGCGTTGCCGAAAGAATGAGTTTGTACAGAGAATTGGATTTGATAACCAATGAAACTGATTTAGAGGCATTTAAAATTCGTTTGCTTGACAGATTTGGCAAAATACCTTTACCTGCACTGGATTTGATACAGGTATTGCCGTTGCGTTGGCTTGCGGTAAAATTCGGAGTGGAAAGGCTTGTGTTGAAAGGCGAAAAAATGACGCTGTATCTGGTCTCAAAAGCCGATTCTCCCTACTATTCATCTGAAGAATTTGGATCTTTGCTGTCAAGCATCAGCCGCAACCCCAAAAACTGCAAACTTGGAGAGTACAACTCAAGAAGGTTTGTCAGTTTTTCAGGCATATCAACTATAAATCAGGCAATTGAAGTTTTTTACCATCTACGTTGATTGGATATTTTTCGATTAGCTTGCCTTTGATGTCGGTTACTGTTACCCTAACGAGCGTGCGTAAGCCTTCTGCATTTCTATTGATATGAAAATCCTACGGATTTTTAAAACAACTTGCTTGTTGCGGACAAGCAAGTTGTTTTTTGAAAATTATTACAAATTATGCGAATTACGGGTTGAAAAGTGTTTTTTTAGCCTGTTAGCCCGACAGGGCGTTATATGAATAACCGCAGGTGAAACCTTTGGAAATGCAATATCCCGCCTATCAACCCGTATGGGTTGAATTAATATCATTATTATTGTCGCTGGCGCGATTTTGAAAATCGTGCCTTTTTTGTTTTATACGCACCGATTAAAATCAGCACGAGTAAGTGTTTTGTTCAACCCTACGGGTTGAGGTATCGGTCATTTTCAGCCGTAAGTTTCACTTACGGTTATTAACATTTTGTCCTACGGACATACAATGCAATTATCACGCAAAGTCCGTATTTTTCATTCTCATTTTATCATAATCTCACTTTGATATAACTTCTGTGAA
>JAITNR010000154.1 GCA_031290375.1 Prevotellaceae bacterium
GCGGTTATGAAAGGTTTGTGGAACATAAAACCAATTCCGGTGAGCCTGGAAAATGATATTCGGCAAATCGCTCAAATCGTAAATTCAGAACACAAGGATTATGTGCGCCTTGGTGAGCTGGTCAACAAGATTAAGGGACGTGAGGATACACTGGACAATGAGTCAAAAGCGTTTTTCTTATTGGGATTAGAGGCATTAGGGGAGGGCGGATACCATGTTTAATGTGATTCGTCCGCAGCCGGGACCGGATTGCTCAACGGATTATCGTTCAAAGGAAGTCGTCACGGCGTTAAAAACGATATTTCATGGAAAATGCTATCTCTGCGAGGATGAGGTTTCAGACCCGGAAATTGAGCATTTTGTTCCTCACAAAGGCGATACGGTCAACGAACATGACTGGAATAATTTATACTATGCCTGTCACCGCTGTAATAATATCAAAGGAACTACACAAGAATTGCTTGACTGTTGCGATTCATCTGTGGATATTTCACGGGCGATAAAATGCCTGTGCCCAAGCGTTCCGGAAAAAGATGTTATTGTTGAGGCCCAGGAAGCGGCTCCAAAATTTCAAAATACAGCGAAACTTTTGGATAAATGCTACAATGAAAACAATACCGGTATCAGAGGTATTTCAAGAGAAGCGTTACATAAAAAAATATTTGGATATTATTGCACGTTTATAAAAAATCGTATGACCTTAAAAGACAAAGATTCTCTGCCATCTGACCAGGAAAAAGCAATGGAACACTTAAGTGTTATGGCAAAAGTTTCATGTCCTTTTTCTATTTTTTGGAAATGGCATATTTTCAGCGATTCATTTCTTGCCGGAAAGATAAGCATTAAATAATTAGGCTCTTCCGGCTCGGACAGTTGCGCGTACAAAACATACATTGCCGGATGCCCCGTAGTAATTGTTCCAAACATGGAATACGGACGATGGAAGTGCTGTGGGCTGAAAGCCTGCCGGTTCACCAAGCTGTTTGAACGGCACGCGATATGCTTGCAAAAGTCCACGCAAAACAAGAGCAAAGCGGCGTTTGAGCATCACCATTAATGTATGAAATAATAACAAAGACAGAATATGAAAATGAATAACACAAGGAGGGAATTCTTCCCATCGCTCCGCAGCGTTGCTGTTACGCTTCACCCTCTCCTAGGGGCTGCCGCCCCTAAAACCCCACAATTTCCTCCCGAAAACTTACTTGCAAAAATAAAATTTGAGGCAGAGCTGGAGGGACAAAAAAATCATCTGTTCTAGGTAGTTGTGAAAGTGCGTAAAATAATGAAGGAATACATATGAAATATGAACGGACGAAAGTTTCTGATGGAAAAATGCTATATCATCTAACTGCGCTTGATAACATTGAAAGTATTATCGAGAAAGGGTTGCTATGCAGAGAAATAATTACTCCTGTTACAGATGTTGCAGATGAAGAAATAATTGAAAAACGAAAAACACTAGGGCTTTTATCGTATGTGCCATTCCATTTTTTTGCTAAAAATCCGTTTGATGGCGCAGTGATAAAAGCCTATCCTGAAACAAAATTTGTATATTTGACTGTTTATAGGTTAGATGCTGAAAAAAATAATTGGAAAATTATTCCTCGACATCCACTAAAATGTGATACTAAGGAAATATACACTTATAATGACGGTATTATAAAAATGGATTGGGAGCTTATCAATCAAAGGGATTATTCCAACTCAGATAGCAAGTTTGCTTGCATGGCCGAATGTTTAGTATATGAGAAACTTGATATAAGCGACATTCGTTTTATTGATGTAAAAGAACAAGCCGATGCTAATCTAATTATAGGCTTGTTAAAAACTCAAAAAGTCATGCAAGCCCCACAAATTCGAGTAAACCCTAATTTTTTTGTTTGAGGTTCTAATGATTGATTATTTAATCGGCAATATTATTGATTCTTCTGCTGAGTGCCTTGTAAACACAGTAAATTGTGAAGGTTTTATGGGGAAAGGTATAGCATATCAATTCAAGCTCAAGTTTCCTGAAAATGAAAAAGCCTATCAACAGGCATGCCGAAAAAAAGAAATCAAAATCGGTAAAGTGTTTATTTTTCAGGAGAACAATAAATTAATTGCTAATTTTCCGACAAAGGATGAATGGCGAAAAAACTCACAATATGGATATATCCAAATGGGTATGGCTGACCTTACTGAAAAAATTCAGGAAAAAAATATTAAATCAATTGCAATTCCTCCGTTAGGCTGCGGAAATGGTGGATTGGAGTGGCATACCGTTAAAGAAATTATCACAAATG
The DNA here is from genome assembly GCA_031290375.1 of Prevotellaceae bacterium. GTDB lineage: Bacteria > Bacteroidota > Bacteroidia > Bacteroidales > Paludibacteraceae > F0058. Next base: position 2,286 of record JAITNR010000154.1, read on the forward strand.
CATTTTTGCCAATAAATAGTGATATAAACATCTTTATTTATGAACCATCAAAAAATTATAAAACTACACCTACACAAATTCCTAAACTTACAACCTCGCATTTACTACTACTCGCAATAAAAAATAAATTGAAAAATTTTGACAAAATACGATTGCAAAAATCAGCCTTTTTTATGTGTCTCTTTGCTAAAGACAACTTCTTTAAATTTGAAGAATATAATTATGGTCCATATTCTCATGCTATTGATATTTGCAGTAGAAACATCAAAGAATTTCAAGATTATTACAGAATTACCAGTATTGAAGCAGAGACATTAGCGAAAAATAATCTTATAAGTGATAGCGTTCAAAAACAACTTTATAAATTTACTGTGCCGATCTTACAGTCCACCTCGTTTATTAATTCAATTCAAGATGATCGCACACTTGAAATAATTGCTACATTGGTGGCAATTATTCAAAAACAGCCAGGTATAGACGAGCAGCACATTTTCGAGCGTTTCTATTCATGGTCGGAATTCAAACAACGATATAACGAAGAGATCGTTTCCGCAGTTTTTCGTAAGCTAACTGATTTGCAAATAATCAATCATACTCTTATGGGTTATGAAATCGGTGACATTCTTTTTGATTCACAAAAAGTGCCAAGGTATCAGTGATGGGTCAAAATAACTGGCCCCAA
>JAITNR010000219.1 GCA_031290375.1 Prevotellaceae bacterium
CATTCCGACCTTGAAAGAAGAAATCGTGTACAAAAACAAGAAATTCATCATCACAAAAGTTTCCAACTCCCGAATTGAAGAATTGGAAGTGATAATCACGCTTGAGGAAAAATAAAAAAATCTCCTGAAAGGGCGCTTTTGGTTTTAGATTTTTACTGCTTCACCAAAACCATCTCTCAAAGAAAAGTATTGCCCGACAAAAGCGGGTGGATTGGTTTGGACTGTCTTTCGTATATGGCTCAGTTCCTCTTGAGGAAATAATGCCCTTTGTATTTATAAAAAGTCCGATGAGGCACAAACGCCGACGGGAAACCGAAGAAAGCAAAATACAACAAAAAAATGTCCATTAAGCCTAAAATTTTATAAATATGCTTGGTTAATTGTAAAAATAATTGTATGTAGTAAAAAACGGACAAACTTGGAATATAAAAAGCAATGCTTTTTATTCTTGCTATACTACACTTGGTCATAAATTTAGTTTCTATAATAGCATATTTATATGATAATCAATAATTTATACAAATAATTTTTCTCATTCAAAAGCCGAGTTCAGTATACATAATTAAAAGCGCAAAAAAATTACAAAAGTCTAATAAAAAAATCACTACTGTCCGGTAAACCATTGATAAAAAAAGCGGGATACAAACCCGCCCCATTGATTACCTTTGTATCTCTTAAAAACACAGGTCAATCAATGCGCAAAAGTACAAATTTCAGCGGACAGCCATTGCTAAATCAGCTATTATTTTTTGTAAGTGGCTCAAAAATAAGGAAAATAGCGGCAAAACACAACGCAGAACGCTATGTCAAAAAGTTCGACACGCACCAACATTTAATCGTGATACTGTTTTCGGTAATTAGTGGTTATCAATCACTTAGAGAGGTGATTTTGGGTTTATTGAGCAATGCTCACAAGTTGCAGCATTTGGGATTGAAATTTGTTGTCAAGCGCAGTACGCTGTCCGATGCGAACATACGGCGTTGCAGCGGCGTTTTCGGAGATATTTATATGCGATTTATCGCGAATATTCGTCAAGTTTAGCGGACACGCACTCTCAATTAGTTGTTGCAAAAGGCGAGTATTTTAATTTAGTAAAAAATCAGCTGGAATTGGGAGGGTAAAAAAAATCAAGTTTCAAAAAAAATAGTAACTTTGCAATTCTAAAAACTTACAAAAGCGTGCAGCAACATAGTTCCAACACAGCGAAATTCACTTGGGTAGGCATGTTAGTTACAGTAGGGATTGTCTTTGGAGACATCGGAACATCCCCTTTGTACGTAATGAAAGCCATTGTAGCTGCCAGAGACGGTTTTTCGGACGAAAACTTCATCGAAGGAGTATTGTCCTGCATCATCTGGACACTTACCCTTCAAACTACTTTAAAATATGTTTGGATAGCTTTAAAAGCTGATAACAAGGGCGAAGGCGGAATTTTGGCGTTATATTCTCTCGTCAAAAAACTGAAACGCAAGTGGCTGTACGTTGTTGCCATTATAGGTGCGGCGACTTTGGTTTCCGACGGAATTATAACTCCCTCAATGACAATTATTTCCGCTGTTGAAGGTTTGAAATCTTACAATCCCAACATAAAGGTAATTGATATTACCATTCTGATACTCATTGCATTATTTGTCATACAACAGTTTGGAACACAATCTATTGGGAAACTTTATGGTCCCGTTATGCTTTTATGGTTTACCCTGCTGGCGGTTTTAGGACTGATAGAAATAATTCCCCACTTGTACATTTTCAAAGCAGTAAATCCTTATTACGCAGTTAATTTCCTGATTGAAGAACCCAAAACGCTGGTCATTCTCGGAGCAGTTTTTTTGTGTACAACAGGCGCGGAATCTTTGTATTCCGATTTGGGGCACTGCGGTATCAAAAATATCCGCATCACTTGGATTTTTGTTAAAATATGTCTGATTTTTAATTACTTGGGACAGGGCGCTTGGATTCTTTCCCATCCGATTGATGCCGGAAGCGGAGGCAACCCCTTTTTCATGATGATGCCTGATTCTTTCTTGGTCTGGGGCGTAATTATGGCAACTTTGGCTGCGGTTATTGCAAGTCAGGCGTTAATAACAGGCTCATACACAATATTTAGCGAAGCCATGTCTTTGGATTTCTGGCCCCGCCAAAGGATAGAATATCCGACTCAGGAAAAAGGACAAATGTACATTCCTGTGGTCAATTGGGGGCTGCTGACAGGATGCGTTATAGTCGTTCTCCATTTTCAATCGTCTTCCAAAATGGAAGCTGCTTACGGGCTGGCGATTACTGTTACCATGTTGATGACCACCATTTTACTGGTGTATTACCTGTTTTTGCAGAAGACCTCTCTCTTTTTGATTCTGCTTTTCACTTTGGCGTATCTTGCCATTGAAGGAGGATTTTTCTATGCCAATGTTCTGAAATTTGCCGACGGAGGCTGGTTTACCATGCTCCTCGCAGGATTGATAACTTTCTGTATGTACGTTTGGTACAACGGTCGCAGGTTGAAAAACAAATACGTGCAATATGTGAAAATCAAACCGTATCTTCCTGTTATTCAAGATATGACAAGCGACAAAGCAATTGCAAAATATGCAACTAACCTTGTGTACATCAGCCGTGCAGAAAGAAATGACGAAGTCGAGGCAAAAATAATGTATTCCGTTATCAATAAAAATCCGAAAAGAGCCGACCATTACTGGTTTTTGAAAGTTCAAAACGACACCAACCCTTATACTTTTGAATACGAATTTATGGAACTGATTCCCAACGTTCTGTTCAAAGTAAAATTCAAACTCGGATTTAAAGTCGAACCGCTTATCAGCGTATATTTCAGCCAAGTGCTGGAAGATTTGAAAGTTTCAGGAAAATTAGATTTGCTAAGCAATTATCCGTCGCTGAGGAAGCACGACATTCAGGGAGATTTCAGGTACATTTTGATAGACAGGGTCTTCAATCAAGAATATTTATTGTCGATTAAAGAAAGAGTTATCCTGAGATTTTATAACTTTGTCAAACTATTCGGACTTTCAGATACTGCCGCTTTGGGCTTAGAATCCTATAAAGTGTTGGTAGAAAAAGTTCCGATGCTGACGGACATTGTTTACAGAAGCAGAATCAGAGAGAGCAATTCTCTGCCAAAATAAAAAAAATTAAAATGAAAATATTAATCACAGGCGGGCTTGGATTTATTGGTTCGCATACAATCGTAGAGTTGATGCAGGCAGGTTATGAGCCGATTATCATAGACGATTTGAGCAATTCCGAACCGTTCATGCTGGATAACATTCAGAAAATCACAGGACAAAAACCAAAATGCTATCTATACGATGCCTGCGATAAAGACAGAGTTAGAAACGTTTTTGCAGAAAATACAGACATCAAAGCAGTCATACATTTTGCGGCGAAAAAAGCCGTCGGCGAATCCATGAAACAACCGCTGGCATATTATCGCACCAACCTCGTTTCCCTGCTTACCGTTTTGGACTTGATGCAAGAATTTAAAGTCGGAAACATCGTATTTGCCTCATCTGCAACAGTTTATGGCGAGCCGGAAAAACTGCCCGTAACCGAAGAAATGCCTTTGCAAAAATCATTGTCTTCCTACGGAAGCACCAAGCAAATGGCAGAAGATATTTTGGAAAAAACAACCGCAAACCACTGGCTGAAAGCAATTTTGCTTCGGTTTTTCAACCCTGTCGGAGCGCACCACACCGCTTTGCTCGGAGAACTGCCCAACGGCGTTCCCAACAATTTGATGCCGTATGTTACCCAAACGGCAAGTGGGATTCGTAAAGAACTGACCATCAACGGTAACGATTATTCCACGCCCGATGGAACCTGCGTAAGAGACTATATTCACGTTGTCGATTTAGCCAAAGCTCATGTGAAAGCCATCGACAGGCTGCTGAAAACTGCCGAAACACCCGTCTGCGAAGTTTTCAACATCGGGACGGGAGCAGGAATCAGCGTGCTGGAAATGGTCGAAACTTTTGAAAAAGTAAACAACATCAAAATTCCATACCGAGTGGGTCCCAGACGTGCCGGCGATGCCGAATCCATTTATGCAAGTTGTGAAAAAGCCAACAAAATTTTAGGCTGGAAAGCAGAACTGTCTCTGGCAGATATGGTTAGAGATTCATGGAATTGGGAAAAATATTTGAAAGATAGAAAGGAATAAATTCTCGCAAAAATATTGAATTGATTGATAATAAAAACACTTTATTATTGAGAATTAAAAATCATTTTCAATTTTTTCTAATCAAAACTCATATTTCTCCCCCCAAAGAGATTTCAGATATTCCCGCAATTTGTTTTCTTTCGGATTGTTGCCGGGAATGTAAAAACTCTGATTTGAAGCCTCTTCCGGCAGATATTCCTGATAGGCGAAGTTTCCCGCGTAACTGTGAGCATACTGATAACCTGAATGATAGCCCAAATTTTTCATCAATTGTGTTGGAGCATTGCGCAAATGGAGCGGAACAGGCAGATTGCCCGTCTGTTTCACGTAAGCCAACGCTGATTCTATCGCCGAATAAGAAGCATTGGATTTTGCCGATGTTGCCAAATATACTGCACACTGACTCAGTATGATGCGGGATTCGGGAACGCCGATAACCGCTACCGCCTGAAAAGCGCTGTTTGCCAGAATCAACGCCGTTGGGTTTGCCATACCGATGTCCTCCGAAGCCAAAATGACCATTCGACGGGCAATAAACTTAATGTCTTCACCGCCGTCAAGCATACGCGCCAGCCAGTAAACCGCAGCGTTGGGGTCAGAGCCTCGAATAGACTTGATGAAAGCGGAAATCACGTTGTAATGTTCTTCGCCGTCCTTGTCGTACAGTGCAATGTTCTCCTGAATCACTTTTTTCACCCTTTCGTTGGTAACTCGGATTTCATCTCCGTCTTTGAACTGCTGAACGACTAAGTCCAATCCGTTCAGCAACTTGCGGGCATCTCCACTCGAATATTGCATCAGGGCTTCTTCTTCTTCGATGATGATTTTTTTCTTGGAAAGAATTTGGTCTTCGGCAATGGCTCTGTGCAAAAGTTCCGACAAAGCTTTTCTGTCCAGCGAATACAGCACATATACCTGACAACGAGAGAGTAAGGCGGAAACTACTTCGAAACTCGGGTTTTCGGTTGTTGCTCCGATGAGGATAATCCAGCCTTTTTCTACTGCCTGCAACAAACTGTCCTGCTGTGATTTATTGAATCGGTGAATCTCGTCTATAAACAAAATCGGGCTTTTTCCGCTGAACAGATTTTGCTTTTTTGCTTGTTCGATGACTTCGCGCACTTCTTTCACGCCCGAACTCACAGCGCTCAGTGTAAAGTACTCTCGTTCAGATTCTTTGGCAATAATTTCTGCCAGCGTAGTTTTGCCAGTTCCGGGAGGTCCCCAAAAAATCATGGAAGCAATGTTTCCGCTTTCGACCATTCGACAGATAGGCGCACCTTTGCCTATCAAATGTTCCTGATATTGGTATTCGTTCAGCGTTTGGGGACGCATTCGCTCTGCTAAGGGTGCTGAAATAACAGACATTTTAATTGTGTTTTTTAATTTTTATTATGATTGTCATATTGTTTAAATTACGTTCTATGTTTCTTCTTGATAATGGTTTATTCAATATAAAATTTATCTTCCGTCCAATTTTCCGGATTAT
>JAITNR010000221.1 GCA_031290375.1 Prevotellaceae bacterium
ATATTTTCTTCGCCCCGCATGGATGCGGGGTGACTCTTTACTAAATTCAGGTTTTCATTTCGCATAACGTTCCGGCTGTATACGACGTTTTGACAGCCCGAATAAGGGCTTGCGTATCAAGACCAGGGCTGGCAAAATGTGGGTGGAGTGAACCGTGGGAAGGAGCAAAGCGACTGACCTAGGCGAACGGAACCCCGAGCCGCCGAACGGCGGCGCAGCGTATACAGACCTGTTATGTGCCGTGCCCTTGCTTTATTCAGCTTTCCAACGTAATTCAAATTTATCTGCCTCAACCTTAAGAATTTCCTTAATGTTTTTCCCACTTAATGTGGACATTCCATCCATAAAACCAACCATGGTACTTGCAACTAGCGATTGCGAATTCACACTATCATTATTTTTTAGCCAATTATGGGGACTGAAGATTTTACCGCCGACTTGTGCTTGTTGATTAGCACTTTTTAATGCTTGATTCAAACAGTTTACCGCAAATGGCAGTATTTCTTTACCATGTTGTTTTGCAATTTCTAGTGTAGCCGACGGGAAAGGTACTTTGTCACCTTGTCCATTTGCATAAGCTATTAAGGATGATATGGAATACAATAAATGATATTTTACATAAGCAGGTGATGCCTTCAAAACATCTTCCAAATTCAATGTATTCCATGTTTCAGTAATTAGCGACCCCCAAGTGTTTAATGCTAAAATGGAAACAGGATTATAATCTGTTTTAAAAACATTTTTATATAATTCATCAAACAACTTTTTCTCATTATATGATGTATTGGGACGTTGGCAATGCCACGCCATAATCATTTTTGCTAACTCACCAACATCAATTACTTTTGACTTGTCAATACTCCCGGGAATTTCCATTCCTCTTTGATTAAGCAATAAACCATCAGGGAACATGGCTTCATAGACCCGCTTCATGCTCAAAACAACTCTGTCATTACTACGTAAATCCCTCGGTTTTACAGCACTTTGTGAATTTGTATTTATACTGATTTTATCAACGAGGTCTTTTTGTGGAACTTCATAAAAACGAAACAAAATGTAACCTTTATCATTTGGTATTTTTCTTACATCTTCAGAACAACGATAAATAGTCGTCAGGCTCTGACATCCATTTATGACATTCAAATCCTTGCAACTAAGTTGTGTTTTATCTTCATTTAATGAAAATTCGGAACATATCGCAGTAATACCATTATGGGAAAAAAAGAAATCCTGCGGACGTTCACTTTTTAATGAACCTTTAATACGTTTGTTCACAGTATTCCAACCTAGCGACTGCCGAACATTTTTTCTAAAAAGCTTCTGATCGCTAATACCAGGAAAACGTAAACACTCAAGAAGAGGCATTGCAGCAACAACACTACGTGTCCCTTGGATATTAAATACCATTACTTTGTCTGGGTCAAGGTTTACTACATGATTAAGCATAGGAAATTGTTTTGCTTCGGCATCTAACAAACGCGCTTCTAAGACAGAAGAATTTATAAGTGTAATAGATGCTGAAAAATCTTTTGATTCCTCAAGTTTATTAGAAAATGCTTCAAAGTCGGACAAGGCGGATGGTGTTAATTCTCCAGTTGTTAATAATTCAAAAACGATATTGTACTCATCTTCCAATGCTTGCCTAAGAACCTCGATACGCTCCTTTAATCTGTTGTTTCCATCATTCTGCAATGAATGCAAATCTTGTAAACGAACCCACGCAGACAATATTTCATTAAGAGGTTCTGAGTCAATTTTGCCACTTTGATAGAATTTACCTTGAATGATAATAATATTTCTATTATCATCATCTATAACAAGGGCATCTATTTTTTTATCATTTGCACCATCTACAACGACCATCTTGGTTGCTTCAGTATTTTGTAATAATACTCTACGGACATACCATGCAACAAATCTAAAACCATCATTTGAAAAATGATCCTGATAGAATTTGTCTGTTGCTATCTCACTCTTGATCTTTTCCTGTATTTCCATAAAATTCCTGCATTTTTATGAGTATTACATAGTATTCTGACAATGTCAAGGGCATGGCACATAACGTTCTGGATGTATATGAAGTTTTGACAGCCCGAATATAAAAATGCGCAGCATTTTTATGGCTGACAAAATGTGGGCGAAGGAGCCGTGGGAGCGAGCGAAGCGACCGACCTAGGCGACGCAGCCCTAGGGCCTTCAAGCCCGTCACACATACAGACTTGTTATGCGAAGTTTTGCCCTCTTCTTTTATATTATAAAACCATATTAAAAATGAATAAAAAATTATCATCTTACTCATCAATTTCTATTACATTTTTTTCTGGATCTAATACATAACTTTCATAAGTTTGATCTCCTGCAATATGCGGATAACTTATAATTTTATAGCCATCTTTTTCAAGCCATTTTGTAATTCTATCAACCTCGGCTCTACCGCCAACGCTAAAGGCAATATGATTATATCCAACATTTTCTATATCTTTATCAGGTATATGTAAATTCTGTTTTGTCATAATTTCTATTTTAATTCCATCATCAAATGATAAACGGTATGTTTTTAATCCGGTCTTTGGATTAAAATACATTTCATTTGATTTTGCATTAAAATATTTTTCATAAAAATTATCCATTATTTTTAAATCATTTACATAAATTGAAATATGACTAATTTTCATAATCTTTCTAAATTCCTTATTGGTTATTGATTTTATATTATCAAAACATTGAATCAGTTTGTCAATAGATTTTCGGTATTATTTTTAAAATATTGAAATAATTTTAGGGCAAAATTTTGCATAACGTTCCGGCTGTATACGACGTTTTGACAGCCCGAATAAGGAAACCGCCGGTTTCCAGGGCTGGCAAAATGTGGGTGGAGTGAGCCGTGGGAAGGAGCAAAGCGACTGACCTAGGCGAACGGAACTCCGAGCCGCCGAACGGCGGCGTAGCGTATACAGACCTGTTA
>JAITNR010000266.1 GCA_031290375.1 Prevotellaceae bacterium
ATGAATGTAATATATTAAAAATCAATTTGTTATATGCGTTAATAAAATTTCGCTATAAAGCACTAACAATCAGCGTATTACACAAATATTTAGGTTCTTATACGGGTATTCATTTAAAAGAATATGGAAGGTGAATTATTTTTTAATGAATAGAGAATGTATTCATTCATTATTCAATGGCTCATTACGATTTTCATCACCTCCTGAGCAATTTTTTGAGCGGAATCTTTAAGAGCGAGAGTTTGAATGTTTTTATGTAACAAATTCAATTTTTGGTCATTATGAATCAGGTTTAGAGCCTCGTGCAGCAGATTTTCCGCTGCCGCGCTATCTTCTACCAGCACAGCGGCGAACTTTTCTGCCAAAACCATTGCGTTGTGGTACTGGTGATTTTCGGCAACATTGGGCGAAGGCACAAGTATTACAGGTTTGCCCAAAAGACACAACTCGGAAATGGAACTCGCCCCCGCACGCGAAATCACCAAATCGGCAATAGCATAGGCGTAGTCCATTCTCAAAATAAAGTCTGACACAAAAATATTGTCACTTTTACCGATTTTTTGAGAAATATCATTAAAATAAAATTTTCCTGTCTGCCAAATAACCTGAATATCAGAGTTATAAATTTTTTCAATATTTTCTAAAATACTCTGATTAATAGTTTTAGCACCAAGAGAGCCGCCAATAACCAAAAGAGTTTTTTTCTCACTCTGCAAACCAAATTCTCTGTATGCCAATTCCTTGTCAATACTTTGATTTAGAATATTTTGCCGTACGGGATTGCCTGTTATAACAATTTTTTCCCAGTTAAAAAACTTTTCCATATTCGGATAGGCAACGCATATTTTGAGTGCTTTTCTTGCCAAAAATTTGTTGGTAACACCTGCAAACGAGTTTTGTTCTTGCAGTACCACAGGCACGCCAAGAGAACTCGCTGCCCAAATAGCCGCCCCCGATACATAGCCGCCCACCCCTATGGCAACGTCTGGCGCAAAGTTTTTTACAATTTTGCGTGCTTTGAGGCAACTTTTAACAAAATTTGCCACCACAGAAAAATTTTTCCACACTTTTTTGCGTTCAATTCCCTGCATGTTCAACCCGACAATATTGTAGCCAACTTCGGGGATACGCTGCATTTCCAGACGATTGTTTGCTCCGATAAAAAGTATTTGGCAGTCGTGTGCTGCCTCTTGTAGAGCGTTTGCAATACTGATCGCAGGGAAAATATGCCCGCCTGTGCCACCACCGCTAATGAGAAATTTCAGTTTTTTAGACATAAGTTTTTTTACAGAAAGAGCACTATATCTCAGTGATTACAAATTCCGTTGTATTAGTGTCAAGCTCCGAGTTAATCGGCGTTATAGCGGGTTCGACAACTTTTTTATCCGTATTATCCTTAGAGGGAGTGTTTTCATCGTTTTTTTCTTCATCTTCTGCTGTCTGGGGTTTTCCCTCTTCGGCTCGCTTTGACATTCCGAGTATCAAGCCGAAAAAAGCACTTATTACCCAAATAGAAGTTCCTCCCTGACTGAGCAATGGCAAAGTCTGTCCCGTAACAGGCAACACACCCACATTCACTCCAATATGCACAAATGCCTGAAACACAATCACCATTGCCGCTCCCACGATAGCCACAGCCGAAAACACAGTATCAGTTTTACGTATCAACACACCACCACGCCAAAGTAGCCACATATAAAGAAAAATCACCCCCAATGCCCCTAACCAACTGTATTCTTCCACTATCAGAGCATAAACAAAGTCCCTTGACACCGCAGGCAAACGGTTACGCCAAGTACTGTTGCCCGGTCCAAGTCCCTCTCCCTGTTTATTACTCACTTTGCCGTTATGGATGGCACACCTTGCCAACATTACCTGTTTGTATTTTTGGCTGTCGAACATATCCTGTTTTTCACTGTTCGAGTCGATTTCAGTCCATTTTTCTGCAATATCAACGTGGTTTTTAACCCTTTCAGTCCAAGTGTCGAAACGAAATCTGTTCAATGCGGCAGCAGTTCCGTCAATAACTTTTTCACCGATGCTCTTTTGATGTCTTGAATCAACAACTGCAACAGTTAAAGCACTGTTGTTACTCTTCTTGGGAATAATTGAGGCAATGCACGCAAGCAAAAACACGCAAGCAACGGGAACGGCAACAAAAAAGCCGATTTTTTTCCAGGGAATCGACCCTACCATCATCATTACCAGAATAGGCAGAAAAATTATTATTGCCATAGACAGACTCATCGGGAAAATCAATCCTACTGTAATCCATACCACAGCACAATAGAACTTGAAATATTTATTCAGAAATTCCTTATCCTGAAACTTGTCAATAAAGTCTGCAGCCACGATAATCAATGCAAATTTGGCAAATTCAGAAGGTTGAAACAGCCCTTCAAAACTACGTGCCGCTCCATTATTCATAACGCCTGCCACAAGCAGAAAAGCAAGCAGTACCACACAAAACAGCAACAGCATCCACGAAAACAGTTTTATCGTTTTTTTGGACCGCGAATAGACGAGCAACAAAACTATAAAACCCGACACAAGAAAAGCAATGTGGCGCATTATTGGTCCTGTGATTGTAGCAGATTTGACAATTGCCCTTGCAGATGCACTGAAAATAACCAAAACTGACGCCATACAAAGCAATGCATATATAAACCAAATTACGTAGTCCCCTTTGATATATTTTTCGATATATTTCTTGATAAATTCTTTCATAAAAATATGAGTTTTAGACAATTAATTGCACCTGAAAACAAAAAACAAAGTTAATCAAAAAAATAAGATAATTGGGTTACTTGCAATAAAAAATATTAACTTTGCATAAAAATATTCTGTTGTGAGTACTTTTGCTCAAATATGTGGCTTAATTCATTGTATAACAGAATAAAAGTGATTATAAACAAACATAAAAAATATGAATACATTATTGTTATTTGGACTTGGCGCACCTGAAATTCTGCTAATCGCCTTGGTGGTATTGCTGCTTTTTGGCGGCAAAAAGATTCCCGAACTGATGCGGGGACTTGGCAAAGGAGTGAAAAGTTTCAAAGACGGGATAAATGGTATTGACAACGAGTTAAACAAAACCGAGACCGACAGCACAGCCGAAAACAATGAAGCAAAGCCCTAAAATTGAGGCTACGTTTTGGGAGCATTTAGACGAACTCCGAAAGGTGATTTTCAGGAGTTTGGCTGTTGTTACTGTGTTTGCTGTAGTAACTTTTATTCTCAAGGATTTTGTGTTCGACATTATCCTTGCTCCGTCTGAGAATCACTTTGTTACCTTTACGCTATTGTGTAAAGCAGGCAAATGGCTTGCCGTAAATTTGTGTTTTGAGCCATTTACAACGCAACTTATTAACACTCAACTGTCTTCACAATTTATGATACATCTCAGCATGTCATTCTATATTGGTTTGTTGATTGCTTTTCCGTATGTTGTTTACCAGTTGTTTCGCTTTATTTCGCCGGCTCTTTACCAGAACGAAATAAAATATTCGGCAAAAGTAATTTTCTTTTCTGCTCTACTTTTTTTCTTTGGAGTTTTGTTTAATTATTTTATAATTTTCCCACTTTCTTTCAGATTTTTAGCTACGTATCAAGTTAGCAGTCAGGTAGTTAATATGATTAGCCTTTCGTCATATATCGACACCCTGATTCTTTTGTCGTTAATGATAGGGCTAATGAGCGAACTGCCCATTTTGGCGTGGCTTTTGGCAAAACTTGGAGTGATTTCAGACAAAATAATGAAAAAGTATCGCCGACACGTCATAGTGATTTTGTTGATCTTATGTGCGATAATTACCCCAACAGTTGATATTTTCACGCTTTTGATGGTTTTTATGCCCATCTATTTTTTCTATGAATTAAGCATAATGATTGTGCGGAAAAGCGCTGTCCCGTCCTAAAAATCTGTAACACTTTTTTAGGATGGGGCACTCGCTTCTACCTCTAAACTACCCTCTCAAACTCATTCCTGCAAAAATTGTGTCCGGGCGGAGATTGAACACGGCGTTCATTTCGCCTGACATTGCGAAGCCGCACCTGTTGCATACGCCAGCTGTCTTGCCTTGACACTCGGCATAGCGCGTGCCATCTACCATAATAAAGTTCGTTACCCAGCACTGCTTTTTGAAGTTCAGGGCTTTCATTCGTTTAAGTCCTGATACGGAATTCATTATCGGGTAACCTGCCTTTTTTTTTGCAATCACCAAATCAATAATTTCACGGCGTTTGTCCCAGTCCAGGAACAGTTCTTCGCTACCCTCAAATGGAGTATGGAAATTGATGGAAATCAATTTGATGTGCGGATTATTTTTTGCATATTCGATGGTCTGTTCCACTGCGGGGTAGTTGAGCGTATTGACAACCATATTTACACTCAGTTCGAGGTGGTTGGCGGTTGCAATGTTAGCTTCCAACCTTTCAAAAGTCCCTTCGCCTCGAATTTCATTGTGATATTTGCCTGTTCCGTCCAAACTCACCCAAATGGAGTCCGCTTCAGAACCTGTGAATGACCGTTGAGCATTGGTAGTTATTGTTGTTGAAAAAAAACCGATTTCCTTTGCCAATCGTATCAGCGAGTTCAAATCCCTGTTCCCTTCTCGCCAGAGAGTAGGCTCTCCACCTTCAAAATCGACAAAACGACTGCCCAAGCGATAAGAGTATTCCAACTCTTGCCGAATTTGTTTGTAATTCTTGATAATCGGCGTAGAACGGGCATATATGACGCAGTGTTTGCATTTTAGATTGCAGTTGTCGTTGATAAACAGAACGGTTTGTAACGGCTTTTTTTTACCTAAAAATCTCGTCTGAAAAAACCATAATGGTAAGTAAATCAATGATTTGTGGTTTTTCATTGCAGAATTTATTTTTATGCTAAGTTACATATTTTTTTGGTAGAAAAAGCTAAGTGATGAAAAATAAATAGTTTGTAATGTTAGTATATCGGCGTTTTTGTCTACAAGGTACTCGCCAACAATATTCGGTACACTCAAATCGACCCAATCCCAATTATTAATTCGTTGATAATGCTCAATATAAAAATCGTAAATTCCTTTTTGCTGCTTTAAAGTTTTCCGCCAGAAATAACAGCGCAGTCATGCGGCACTCGTGGTATTCGTCGCTGAGCAGAGCCTCAATTTCAGGCAGTTGCAGCATTTTATACTGCTTAACCAACGCCCTCAGTTTCGGCACAACCACTCCAATAAATTTATCTTCGAAGCCGTATTATCCTTCGCCTGTTTGAAAAAACAGGGCAAAAATTCCCGTTTTTACTCGTCCGCCAACGCCAAAAGTTCGGTTTTTATTTCTTTTGCAGTCATTTTTATTAAAAAAAATAATGAATACCCGTATAAGAACCTAAATATTTGTGTAATACGCTGATTGTTAGTGCTTTATAGCGAAATTTTATTAACGCATATAACAAATTGATTTTTAATATATTACATTCATTTTT
>JAITNR010000037.1 GCA_031290375.1 Prevotellaceae bacterium
TTACATAAAACACGAAATATAGCATAATTAGCCACTACAAAACAACTTTTACTCAAAAAGTGCCATTTTTACACAGTTTAGGGATGGGGATTGGGGGATAGAGTGTCGAAGTCAGGAAATGGAAGGAAGTACAGCGGCGTGATGTCGGCACAAAGACGTACAAATATGCCGGTGATGCCGGTAGAACGCGCGGAATACTTACCGGTAGAACCGGGCTTTTGCGCCGTTCTATCTCTAAAAGAGTGGAGCAAACCCGAGCCGTTATTTATTCCGATACCGAATATGGCAAATAAGATAGAACGGATTACTTATTGACAAAACTCAATCACGCCACCAAGTTGGACATTCCAGCCAACATTGGCAAAGATAACCTTTGGTTTTTGTAAATCCCCCATACTTCTTTTTTGGAAAATATGGGAAATGTAAGAAACGGGGCAAATAAACTTCCTCCATTTCCTCTATATCCCTAACAATCCGCTTGCGGATTGTTAGGGATATTTTTTTTAATTTTGGCGGCATAAATCCGCGTTAAAGTTCCATCTGTCCGAACTGTTTATCGGTAACACGTAATATTTCAACCTGTACAAGAGCATGCAAAGAATTTTGCATGTGAAACAGTCCTATTTTGCACTAAAAAACATCGATTTTTTACAATTTTTCAAATCTTGCCTGGAAGAATCTGAGTGCTTTGGGTTCATAAACCATTTTCAAACCACGTGCTTTGTTGCGTTCTTTGTAGAGTTCTATAACGCCGTCAGCAACAATGTCAAAATGCGACTGCGTATAAACCCTGCGCGGAATGGTAAGGCGAATGGTTTCGAGTTTTGGTTTGTGTTCGTGTCCTGTAATCTTGTCGCGTCCTGCGGAAACGATGCCTCTCTCCATCGCACGAACTCCCGATTGAACATACAAATCTGCCGCCAAAGACTGAGCAACATACTGCTCTTGCGAAACAGTAGGATAAAAAGTTCTGGCATCAATAAACACGCCGTGTCCTCCAATGGGACGAACGATAGGAATACCTGCTGCCACAAGTTTATTGCCAAGATATTCGGATTGAGCAATTCTGTGCCTCATTGTCTCGTCATTGCAAGCCTCAATCATACCACGAGCCATTGCCTCCATATCACGTCCAGCCATACCTCCGTAGGTCTGCAAACCCTCATAAACAACCACGAGCGAACGCATCATTGTAGCATCATCATCATCGTTGCAAGCAGCAAATCCGCCGATGTTTGTGTGAAAGTCTTTTTTGCCTGAACAAGTGGCAGCGTCTGTGTATGAACACATTTCACGCAAAATTTCCTTAACGGTCCTGTTTTCATAGCCTTTTTCACGAACTTTGATAAAATAGGCGTTTTCCATTGCACGAGTAGCGTCAAGCACTACTTTGATGCCGTTTTCGTGCGCCATTTTACCCACTGCTCTGAGATTTTCCATCGAAACAGGCTGTCCTCCGGCAAGATTAACCGTAACACCGACAGTGATGTAGGCGATGTTTTTTGCACCTTTTTCTTTGATAAGCTTTTCAAACTTGTTCAAATCTACATTGCCCTTGAACGGATCTTCGTTTGTTGGGTCGTGTGCCTCATCGCAGATAACATCTACGAACAGACCGCCTGCCAACTCCTGATGTTCGCGTGTGGTGGTAAAATACATATTTCCCGGAACATATTGACCAGGTTTAATTAATGTTTTGGAAACCAACTGCTCCGCACCACGCCCCTGATGGGCAGGGATAAGATGCTTGTAACCGAAGCATTCGTACATCGCATTTTCAAGGTGATAGTAATTCTTACTTCCTGCATAAGCCTCATCGCCGAGCATTAGACCAGCCCATTGGTCTTCGCTCATTGCGTTGGTACCGGAGTCGGTCAAAAGGTCAATGTACACATCTTCACTCCTGAGCAGGAAAGTGTTGTAGCCCGCTTCCTTCATTGCCTTTTCGCGATACTCGCGAGTTGTAACTTTCAGAGGCTCAACCATTTTAATTTTATACGGTTCAGCCATCGGATACTTTTTAAAATCCATAATCGTCTTATTTTTAAATATTTATAAATTATTCTATTTCTGGATTAAATTGAATACTCCCTCCTTCTATTTCTGATTGCAAATTTAATTCTTTTTTCCGAAATTATAACAAAAAAAAATTACAGGCTAAATCTTTTTTTATGCACTGTCAATAATGAATAATGAACAATGGGGTAACATTGTGTTGTATTGATTATGTGAATTATCCACTTATCAAGCTGTATGGGTTGAATTAGTATCATTGTTCAACCCTATGGGTTGAGGTGTTGGCAGTTTTCAGCCGTAAGTTTTACTTACGGTTATTGACATTCTGTCCTACGGACACAAGCGTTCCTGCATTCTCCAGCCGTTTCACTTATGGCTGAAGACAACGTTCAAGGGCAATGACGGCACTTTTGGAAGTGATTCAGGTATTAGATACGATATTCATTTCACTTTTCATACTACTATTCCCCATTGTTCATTATTCATTGTTCATTAATATGAAGCCCCAGTAACAATTGAAAAGTTATTTTTTCATAAAAAGAGTAAAAACTCTCTTTTTTTAGCCAAGAGTTTTTTTGTTTATTGAGAATAATTTATACCTTTGCAAAAAAAAGTTTATGAATATAAACAGAGAGGAATTAGATAAAATAACCGAATTGCTCAGAGATGAAAAGAGTCGCACTGATGCCTTTTCTTCTCTTGTGCGTATGATGCAGAAGCCGCTCTACTGGCATATTCGCAAGATGGTGTTGAACCACGATGATGCTGACGATTTGTTGCAGAATACTTTTATGAAAGCGTGGTATGCGATTGATTCTTTCAGAGGCGAAAGCCAAATTCATACTTGGTTGTATCGCATAGCTTCAAACGAAACACTCACTTTTCTTGCTGCGCAGCGTATGAAAAATGTAACTTCTTCGCTCGAAATGGAAGAATTGCTACTGTCCAACCTCAGGGCAGACACATATTTTAATGGCGATGAACTACAAGAAAAACTTCAACAAGCAATCCTTTCCTTGCCTGAAAAACAGCGTCTTGTCTTCAATATAAGATATTTTGACAACGTAAAATACGAGGATATGGAAAAAATGTTAAACACTTCGGCAGGAGCGTTAAAAGCCTCTTATCATCACGCTGTAAAAAAAATAGAAGCATTTTTTAAGGAGGAAAATTAAACCTTTCGAGTAGCGTAATGTCAAAGATTTGCAGGAAATACGACATGCAACAAAATAATTGCAACCTGTTGCACAAACCAGTGTAAACTCTGGCTTTCGACTGACAAAATGCTTAGCAAATATTTAATCATAAATATAGAATAATTATGACACACAATTTTAATTTTGAAGAAAATAGTACAGACAATCCTTTCTGTGTGCCTGACGGGTATTTTGAGGATTTTGCATTAAAAATGGATAGAGCCATTAAACCTGTAGAAATCTCTATTTGGCAGAAATCCAAGCCTTATTTATATGTAGCGGCAATGTTTGTTATGATTTTTGCTGTAGGATTAATTTTTTACAGAACAAATAAACTTGACGCAAACATCGCTGAAAACAGACAGGTTACTGTTTATAGCGAAACAGCCAACGAAATCCTGCTTGATGATGTGAATGAAGATATTTTAACCGAATATATTTTGGCAAATGCAAGTTATCAATTACAAAATAACTGAGTTTATTGGGACAGAAATCAAAATAAAACAGAAAATACTATGAATAAATTTAAAATGACCCTGTTGTTGTGTATTGCGCTTGATTTTGCTTTTGCCAGTGCTCAAAGCACCATAACCAAAGATGAGCAAAAGGCAAAATTGAACAACGAAAAGAATGTATTTTTTACGCGCAAGATAAATTTGACATTGGAGCAGGCACCTCGCTTTTGGGCTTTGTACAATGAGTATCAAGACAATGATAAAGATTTGCGTCAGCATGAAAAAGAAATCAGGCAAAAGACTGTCAAAGACAATCTCTCAGAAGCACAGTGCAGGGAACTGTTTGTGGAACTGATGGGAATTGACAGGCAGCGGTATGAATTGAAGAAAAAATTCTATGAGTCGCTTGACGGAGTGTTGTTGCCTGTGCAGAAAATAATGTTCTACGATGCTACGTGGGAATATAAAAATGTTCTGCTTGACAAATTGAAGCCCGAACCGACACCTCCTCAAAAATTCTCGAAAAAGTAATTTTTTTTGTTGATTAAGAAAAAAAAGTGTAACTTTGCACTCTGAAATGGTTCCTTGACCGAGTGGTTAGGTAGCGGTCTGCAAAACCGTCTACAGCAGTTCGAATCTGCTAGGAACCTCCAAACAGCCAAATTCCGATTTTTGAAAAGAAGTCGGAATTTGCTGTTCGTGGGATTAGTTGAAAATTGAAAGCAGGTAGAACGGCTATTATAGCAAAATGGAATAGAATAAGTCCGCAGAGAACGTATTCACTATTCATTGTTCATACATCTTTTCGCCATTGCAAGCGGAGCGAAGCAATGATGCGAAGTCCAAGCACAATTTTTAATTTCACTTTGGTATTACGTCATCCTTTCAATTTTCAACTAATACTTGGCACTGGCTTATGAGCTAAGTAATTCTTTATTTTTTATCACCTAAAATGTATTAACTTTGCACTTAAAGTCTGAAATCACAAAAAATATATGTCAAAAAACAAAAAACCGCTACCCTGTTTGGAGAAAATTCTTATAACAGACGTGGCTGCCGAAGGCAAGGCAATAGCCAAACAGGACGATTTGGTGATTTTTACTCAGTACGCTGTACCTGGCGATATAGTTGATATTCAATTAACTAAAAAGAAGAAAAATTATGCGGAGGGACGTGTAATTAAATTTCATCAATACTCTAATGAGCGTTGTGATGCTGTTTGTGAGCATTTTGGCGTATGTGGCGGTTGCAAATGGCAACTTTTGCCCTACGAAAAGCAGCTTTTTTACAAACAAAAGCAAGTTCAGGACAATCTTACTCGAATTGCTAAGGTAGAACTCCCTGAAATTCACCATATTATCGGGTCAAAGCAGATTTATTTTTATAGAAACAAATTGGAATTTACCTTTTCCAATCGCAAATGGCTACAGAATGTTGATATGGCTGAAAATGAAAAAAACATGAACGGGGTAGGCTTCCACATTCCCGGTATGTTTGATAAGGTTTTGGACATAAACCGTTGTTGGTTGCAGGAGGATATTTCAAATCAAATCCGCAACGAAATTCGCCGTTATGCTTTTGACAATAGCTTGACATTCTTCGATTTACGCAATCAGCAAGGGTTGTTGCGAACTTTAATGATAAGGAATACAACCATTGGCGAACTTATGGTGGTTTTGGTGTTTTTCTATGACAATAAAGATGTGATTAATAATATTTTAACTCATATAAAGAATAAATTTCCACAAATCACCTCTTTGCTTTATGTAGTAAATTCCAAACGCAACGACACGATAACCGACCAAACAATCAATCTTTTTGACGGAAACGATTTTATAGTCGAGCAAATGGAAGATTTGAAGTTTAAAATTGGGGCAAAGTCGTTTTATCAGACTAACAGCCGTCAAGCGTATGAACTTTACAAGGTAGTTCGTAATTTTGCCAACTTAGCTGATAATGAGTTAGTTTATGACCTGTACACAGGTACAGGCACAATAGCCAATTTTGTGGCAAAAAATGCAAAAAAGGTAATTGGAATAGAATACGTGCCTGAAGCAATCGAAGACGCAAAGAAAAATGCCGAAATCAATGGCATAGAGAATACTCTCTTTTTTGCAGGCGATATGAAAGATGTGTTAAATACCTCATTTATAAAAATTTACGGTAAGCCTGACGTGATTATTACCGACCCGCCGCGTGCAGGAATGCACGATGATGTGATAAAAACCATTATTTTTGCTCAACCGCAACGGATAGTTTACGTGAGTTGCAACCCTGCTACGCAGGCGAGGGATTTGCAGTTTTTGGACGAAAAATACAATGTTACAGCTGTCCAACCCGTAGATATGTTTCCACATACGCACCACGTTGAAAATGTTATACTATTGACTATCAAGCACTAAGCGGCTTATTTTCTTTTGTTTGATTTAATTAACAATATTTAACGTGCAAAATAAATTCATTTAAACCGTTAATTTACAAAAACTAAAAAGATTACAAGGCGAGTTAGTAGAAAAGGGAATTGCACACTTTTAGCAAGATTGTGCAATCTTTGCCCAAATTTAGATAAAAAAATATTCCCAAGTGAAAAAATTACTGTTACTTTGCACTTCCAAAAAAGTATTAATAATAAAGTATTAACTAAAAACATTTTTATTATGTCAGACGTAGCAAAAAAAGTTAGAGAAATTGTTGTTGGAAAATTAGGTGTGGATGAAGCCGAAGTAATTGATTCCGCGAATTTTACGAATGACCTTGGAGCAGACTCTTTGGACACGGTAGAATTGATTATGGAATTTGAGAAAGAGTTCGGCATTCAGATTGCAGAAGAAGAAGCTGAAAAGATTTCTACGGTAGGAGAAGCTATTCAGCATATCGAGGCAGCAATTAAATAATTTTTAAAAACTATTTATGGAACTAAAAAGGGTAGTGGTAACCGGGCTTGGTGCCGTTACGCCCGTTGGTAATACTGTCCCGGAACTCTGGGACAGTGTTGTTGAGGGGAGAAGTGGTGCTGGACCTATTACTCATTTCGATGCCGATAGATTTAAGGCGAAGTTTGCGTGTGAGGTTAAAGATTTTAACCTCGATTTGTATGTGGACAAAAAAGAAGCACGCAAAATGGATTTATACACTCAATATGCGATGGCTGTGGCTCAGCAGGCTGTTGAGGACTCAAAAATTGATATTGAGAAGGAAAATCTCGACAAGATAGGTGTAATCTACGGTGTGGGAATTGGCGGCATACACACTTTTGAGCAGGAAATGATATATTTTGCTCAAACTTTTGAAGAGGCAGGTCCACGTTTCAACCCGTTTTTTATTCCCAAAATGATTGCTGATATTGCACCTGGCTATATTTCAATAAAATATGGGTTCAGAGGTCTCAATTTTACGACCACATCTGCCTGTGCATCTTCTACCAACGCCATTGTAGATGCTTTTAATTACATAAGATTAGGCAAGGCAAATATTATTCTTGCCGGAGGGTCGGAGGCTGCAATTACGGCTGCAGGCATCGGCGGTTTTTCTTCGATGCACGCTCTTTCCACAAGAAACGACTCGCCTCAGACGGCATCTCGCCCGTTTTCCAAAAGTAGAGACGGATTTGTGTTGGGAGAGGGTGCTGCATGTCTGATTTTGGAAGAATACGAACACGCCCTGGCAAGAGGTGCAAAAATCTATGCAGAAGTAGTTGGAGGAGGACTCAGTGCAGATGCCAACCACATAACAGCTCCACATCCAGAGGGAATTGGAGCAATGGCTGTAATGCGAAATGCACTCGAAGATGCAAATATGCAACCATCTGATATTGACTATATTAATGTTCATGGTACATCTACGCCAATTGGAGATATTGCCGAAATTAAGGCAGTGACAAAAGTTTTTGGCGAAGATGCATACAAACTCAATATCAGTTCAACAAAATCAATGACAGGGCATCTGCTCGGTGCAGCGGGGGCAGTTGAGGCACTTATTTCTATTTTGTCTATTCAGAACAGCATTGTGCCGCCCACAATCAACTTTACCGAAGGGGACGAAGACCCTGAAATTGACTACAAACTGAATTTTACTTTCAACAAGGCACAAAAACGCACAGTGAGAGCTGCTCTGTCAAACACATTCGGCTTTGGCGGACACAACGCAAGCGTAATTTTTAAGAAAATGACAGAATAACAAACGCATTTTATCTGTTGTCAAAAAAAATCGTAAGATTTTTGCTATAACCACTAAATATTTTACCTGAAAGCAAATCCGAAAGTTTTGTATGCTGGTAGGAATGTTCCAAAAAAGTGCTATTCTTTGGATAATAGTACTTTTGGTGTGGCTTACGATTTACGTTAATGGAATTCCATGTTAAAATCCAAAATAAAAAATGTAATTTTGCAGTTCAATAAATAAAAAGGAATAATCTAAAAGTAAAAAGATAAATGGTTTCGGTAGAGCGACTTACGATGGAATTTGGGGGACAGGCGTTGTTTAATGACATTTCGTTTCTTATTAATAAAAATGACAAAATTGCTTTGATAGGCAGAAACGGCGCAGGCAAAACAACACTGCTCAAACTCCTTGCCGGCAAACTTTTGCACACGAAGGGTAATATCTCGAAACCAAAGGAACTTTCCATAGGATATCTACCTCAACATCTGAGAGTTAGTAATACCACAACTGTATTTGAAGAGGCTAAAACCGCTTTTGGCAACATTATTGAAATTCAGACAAATATTAATTTTCTGACGAAAGAATTATCTGAGAGAAAAGACCATGAGAATAAAGGTTATCAGCAACTTATAGAAGAAATTAATTATGAGAATGAGCGTCTGAGAATGCTTGGAAGTCAAAACATTGATGCAGAAACCGAAAAAACATTGCTCGGTTTGGGTTTTTTGCGCACTGATTTTGAACGAAATACTTCAGAATTTAGCGGTGGCTGGCGAATGAGGATTGAACTTGCCAAAATTTTACTGCAAAATTCTGATCTGCTGCTACTTGACGAACCAACCAATCACCTCGACATTGAGTCAATAAGTTGGCTTGAAAACTTTTTATCTGCTTCGAGCAGTGCCGTCATGCTGGTAAGTCATGACAAAATCTTTTTGGACAGAGTAACCAAAAGGAGCATCGAAATCACGCTTGGTAAAATTTATGATTATAAGGTAAATTACTCTAAATACCTGGAATTAAGGCAAGAAAAGCATGAACAACAGATTCGTGCGTATGAAAATCAACAAAAAATGATTGCCGACACCAAAGAATTTATTGAACGGTTCCGCTACAAGCCTACTAAGGCGGTGCAGGTACAAAATCGTATCAGGCAGTTGGAAAAACTGCAAATTATTGAAGTAGATTTGCAGGACAACTCACACCTGAACCTTAAATTTCCTCCAGCCCCACATTCTGGTGTCTTGCCGATTGATATTGAGAACCTTACAAAGAATTACAATGAACATGTTATTTTGCAAAACATAAATATGCAAATTCACAGAGGCGAAAAAGTTGCTTTTGTAGGCAGAAACGGTGAGGGCAAAACCACTCTGATTAAGTGCATAATGAACGAAATTGAGTATGCGGGCAGATTGCAACTTGGACATAATGTGAAAATTGGTTATTTTGCTCAAAATCAGGAGGCTTTTTTGGATAATAAAAAGACTGTTTTTCAAACTATTGACGATGTTGCAACAGGTGATATTCGCCCAAAAATCAGAGATATTTTGGGGGCATTTATGTTTGACAAGCAAGAAAGCGAAAAGTGCGTTGAGGTGTTGTCGGGTGGTGAACGTAGCCGTTTGGCTATGATTTGCCTGTTGCTTGAACCTGTAAATCTGCTAATACTCGATGAACCTACAAACCATCTGGATATTCAGGCAAAAAACATATTGAAAGAGGCTATCGGCAAGTTCAACGGAACGGCAGTGATAGTGAGCCACGACAGAGATTTTCTTGATGGATTGGTAACAAAAATATATGAATTTAAGGATAAAAAAGCAGTTGAATATCTCGGCGGGATAGAGGATTTTCTGCAAAAAAAGAATTTTGATTCGCTATCCGAAATTGAACTCAGAAATCCAATAAAAAAAGATACGGTAACTAATTCGGTATCAGAAAATAAACTTAATTACGAAGAGCAACGTCAACAGGCAAAGAAAATTCGCAGGGCTCAAAAACAGGTTGAAAAAGCCGAAGAGGAAATTGCCCGCCTTGAAGAAGAAATTGTTAAAATGGAAATCTATTTTGCCAACGGCACTTCCTCCGAAGAAAATTTAGCTAAGTACAACAAAACCAAGCATTTATTAGAGCAAAAAATGTATGAATGGGAAGTTTTGCATTATTAAAAGTGCAAAATTGCGTATATTTTCCTGACTTCGACGGTCAAAAAGCACAAAGCACTATTACTCAACGATATTTTTGAAAAAACAAATAAATATGATGTTATTTTACATAAAACACGAAATATAACATAATTAGCCACTACAAAACAACTTTTACTCAAAAAGTGCCATTTTTACACAGTTTGGATATGGGGATTGGGGGATAGAGTGTCGAAGTCAGGAAGAAAATGAAAAGGTAGTTGTTGAAAATCAGTTGCTGATTTATTCGGGATTGAAGGGGGAATAAGGGGTTTGTGAAATTTGGAATAATCAATACTTCAAATCACAAAGATAAATCTATTTCTTTCATAAGCCTGTCCGTTTTGCTTAAAACAAAGATTATTTTCTGATAATGTTCTATATCTTCGTATGTCAGTGTTCTGCCTTTACGGTCTTTGAGCCATTTTTGTGCAGGTTGGTAGCCTCCAATATAGAAATTCCACGCTGTTTCAGGAACATTATCAAAATATTGGGTGTCGTTTATCCAAACCATCATCAAGCCGTCATTGCGGGCTTGACCCGCAATCCCCTGAACATTATTATTTCCCGATTTGGGAAAATTGGCAAAATTATTCGGAACGGTAATATTTTCCATTAAATGCAAATGTCGCAATTGCTCGCCCAATACCGCTAATTTGTTAAATTGCTCGGCATTTTCGGGATACGGAATGCGTGGAAAATCTATTTTTAGAAATTCCTTGTGTTTTTCTCTGTACGAGGGCGAATGAAGAATAGCGTAAATGTAGTCGAAGATTTGTTCAGGTGTTATTGACAAGGGGTTGCAACCCCTTGTTATTTCCGCAACAATCGCTTCATTCAAATTTGCGACCTTTTCTGTTTGTCCAAAATTTTCGTGATAAAAGTAAAGAGGGAAAACGTAACCGCTTCCGTATTTTCTGGCTGTTCCAATTAAGTTGCCATTACTTATATTATTTGCCAAAAAAATATATTTCCAATCATTAGCACATTGCTTGCCAACGATTAAAGAAATATTATTGTTGTTTAATAGATGTTTCATTACATTATGGCGAGGAACTTCCATAAAACCACTTGAATTTCCTGTATAATAGGTAAATCTTTCATCAAAAGGACGATAACTTATTTTTGTGATTTTCTGAAAATCCAAATTTTGTTTCAAATCTTTTTTTGCACCTTCAATTGTCCAATCCCTTGAATCTTCGCCTAAATTAAATTTTTCTCTTGCTTTTTCATTGTCCAAATTCAAGAATTCTGTTACTGTATTTTTGACTTCTTTTTTGGAAAACTGTATTGTAAGATTATCCCTTGCAGTTGTTATCCCTACTGAATTTACAATAAATAATTCATTGATTTTAAAATATTTATCATAATCTTTCTGCAAGGAAAAATTTTTAGGCACGAAGAAATACGATGGCGATTCGGGATTTAGTTCTGTCCATTCGATTGTTTTCAAATTGTTTTCCAACAGGAAATTGTATTTTTCCTGTCGTTTGCCAAATAAGTTATAATGGAAAACTTTGGCAAATTCATCACTCTTCTTTTTACCTGTTTTTACAAAAATATTGATTGAAACACCCTGTTGTATGTCAAACACATTTTCGTCTTTGCCACCATCTGGTGCAGTTTCTTTTTTCTTTGCATTACCATGTAAATCAAGAATATAAATTTTGTCGAAAGTTTCCATCAACGATTTGCGCATTTGACGGTGTATCAGTCCATCAATAAAACTGTTATTGGTAATAAATGCTAAGATACCTTCGCTGTTTTTCTCAATAAAATATTGCCCGAAACGGATAAATTTAAGATAATCGTCAGAAAGTGGCTGGATATTGCGCTCGTTCAGATTTTTTTTATAATCGTTCATTAAGCCTATAATCCAATTGCCTTTATTTGACGAGCTTACACTGTACGGCGGATTTCCTAAAACGACCATTACAGGCATTTCGTTTTTGATTTTTTGCGCTTCAGCAGATTCGTCGCTTAACCATTTATAAAAGCCTAATTTTTGTATATTTTGCTTTGGCTCTTCCAAACTGTCGGTCAAGTAAATTCGCAGTCGTTGATTGTCGGTGGCATTGTACCCAAATTCCTGCAAAATGGTTTCAATTTTCAAATGCGCCATTGTGTAGGGCGCCATCATGATTTCAAAACCATTGAGGCGTGGAATAAGATGTTGGCTCACATAATTATCCCATACACCCGCGTTATTTGCAAATTTTTGATTAATATTCCTCACTACTTCTGCAAGAAAAGTACCTGTTCCTGTGGCGGGGTCGAGAATTTGCACTTTGTGATATTCTTTGTCATTGATACTGACTTTTGAATTGTCTGCCAAACCTTTCACGAGATTAAAATCGGTTTTCAGAATATCATCAACGGCATTAACGATAAATTTTACCACAGCCGACGGCGTATAATATGCACCTTTGGCGTTTTTCAGTTTTTTGTCGTATCGTGTAAGAAAATCCTCGTAAAAATGCAGGAACGGGTCTTTGTCTTTGCTCTCAAATTCATTGTGGATAGCATTAATATCCACATAATTAAACATATCGGCAAGTGAATCGACAATCCAGCAAATATTTTCGTCAATGTCGTAACCGGCAATATACTGAAACAGTTTGCGCAAAAAAGGATTGGATTTTGGAATGAGGTTTGCAGCCTGTTGCCGGGAAAAATCAGTAGTTGAATTATCTTGCAATCGCGCTACAAACATACCATAAGCAATGGTTTGCGCATACATATCGGCAAATTGTGCGTTATCCATTGTCGGTAATAAAACCTCTTGAAAATCTTGTAATTGTGCATGTAATGTAGATTCGTCATTTAGCGTTTTTTCTATTACATTCGCCAAAAGTTGTGTTTTGGCTGCCATAAATTCGGCTAACTGTTTGGAATCTTTGATTGCCTTGCCATTGTAATGCGAAAAGTCATTCATCATTTCAACAAAAGCGATGAATTTGTCAGAAATTGGAACGATTTTATTTACCTTTTCTCGCCCGATTGCAATTTCAGCAACCATTTCCTCGCCTTTAAAATATTGAAAAGTCAAATAATCGGTTATAATCAGATGATCAAGCGCTTTTTTGTATCGGTCGAACTGATGTGTATAGTCTTTTGAGTTCAGATTTTTGCCAATATCTTTTGCCTCCACATAGCCGACAGGGATATTGTTTTTCAAAAGCGTGAGGTCGGGGGCGCCGCAGGCAATATGTTGCGCTTCGTTT